>NZ_BAAAEP010000021.1:0-76489 GCF_039523075.1 Caenispirillum bisanense | reverse complement strand
CGCACCCCGGCCGCCCCCGCTCCCGCCGCGTCGACTCCGGCGCCGCCGCCTCCGCCGGCGGCCAGCCGCACCCCCGCCGCCACGCCGCCGGCATCCGGCAGCAGCAGCAGCCGCGGTCAGACCGCGGCGCCGGAAGGGGAGAGCTGCTCGTGGGTGGTGCAATGCGTCGACAGCGGGCCCGACGCCGGCAAGTGCGTCTCCACCCGCGTCTGCGGCCCCAAGTAAGGCGCCTGCGTCAGGACGATTCGTCGAAGCCGGTGTCGGACGCCGGCAGCGGCGAGACGCGGATGGACGTCAGCTGATTGCGCTGGCGGCGCAGCACCTCGAACCGGAAGCCGTGGAACAGGAAGGTCTGGCCGGGATCGGGGATGGTGCGGCTTTCGTGCAGCACCAGACCGGCGATGGTGGCCGCTTCCTCGTCCGGCAGGTTCCAGTCGAACTGGCGGTTGAGGTCGCGGATGGTGACGCCGCCGTCGATGACGAACGATCCGTCCGGCTGCGGCCGCACGCCGGAGACGGTGATGTCGTGCTCGTCGGAGATGTCGCCGACGATCTCCTCCAGGATGTCCTCCAGGGTGACGATGCCGAGCAGCACGCCGTATTCGTCCACCACCAGGGCAAAATGCTCGCGCCGCTGGCGGAATGCCTGCAGCTGGTCGAGCAGGCGGGTCGAATCGGGGATGAACCACGGCTGCGACGCCACCGTCACCACGTCCAGGTCGCCGATGTCGCCGCTGTGTGCCTCCACCGCCCGCAGCAGCGCCTTGGCGTGCAGGATGCCGACGATGTTGTCGGACTTGCCGCGCCACAGCGGAATGCGGGTGTAGGGGCTGGCGAGCACCTGGCGCACGATGTCGGGCGTCGGCTGGTCGGCGTCGATGGTGACCAGCCGGCCGCGCGGCACCATGATCTCGCTCACCTCCACGTCGGCGAGGTCGAGCACGCTGCGCAGCATGGCGCGTTCGTGGACGATGGTGCGCCGCCCGGCCGCCGCTTCCTCCGCCGCCTGGGTGTGCATGTCGATGGCGCCGCGCAGTTCGGCCAGGGCCATGGTGGCGGTGTGCGGCCGCTCGCCGCCGCCGCCCAGGCGCAGGGCCAGCGACACCACCCCCTGGATGACCGCCGTCAGCGGGCCGAGGATCATCACCAGCCAGCGCATCACCGGCGCCACTCCCAGCGCCAGGCGGTGGGTGTGGGTGAGGGCATAGGTCTTCGGCAGGATTTCGCTGAAGATGAGGATCAGCACCGTCATCACCAGCGTCGCCACCGCCACGCCGCCCTCGCCGAACAGGGTAATGAGCACGCTGGTGGCCAGGGCGGAGGCCAGGATGTTGACCAGGTTGTTGCCGAGCAGGATGGTGGCGATCAGCCGCTCCCGCTTGGCCAGCAGGGCATTGGCGACCGAGGCGCGGCCGTCGCCCTTGCGCTCCAGTTCGTGCATCAGCGGGCGGGAGGCGGCGGTCAGCGCCGTTTCCGAGCCCGAGAAGAAGGCCGACAGCACAAGACAGATCAGAATCGCAACCAGCGAAACGATCATGGCGGTGGTCATGGCAATCCCATCCGTGGGTTCAAAAGGTCAGCAGCCTGCGGCAGCGGCCGGCGCGGTCAGGAGGCGGCGACGAACTCCGCCACCACCTCGCGCAGCAGCCGCGGATCAACGTCGCGGCACAGGAAAGAGTGGCCGATGCCGCGCGCCAGCACGAAGGTCACCTTGCCCTCGGCCACCTTCTTGTCGCTGGCCATGTGGGCGATGAGCACGTCGGCATCCAGGGCGGCGCCGGCCACCCGCGGCGGCACCACCGGCAGGCCGACCGCCAGCAGGTGGGCGCGCAGGCGCTCGACGTCCGCGACCGGGCACAGGCCCATGCGGGCCGACAGGGTGAAGGCCATCAGCATGCCGATGGCCACCGCCTCGCCGTGCAGCAGGGTATCGCCGTAGCCGCATTCGGCCTCCAGCGCGTGGCCGAAGGTGTGGCCCAGGTTGAGCAGGGCGCGCAGGCCACCTTCGCGCTCGTCGGCCGCCACCACCCGCGCCTTGGCGGTGCAGCTGGTGAGGATGGCGCGGCGACGCAGGGCGGTGTCGCCCACCACCAGGGCGGCGCCGTGCTCCTCCAGCCAGTCGAAGAAGGGGGCGTCGTCGATCAGGCCGTACTTCACCACTTCGGCATAGCCGGCCAGCAGCTCGCGCCGGGCCAGGGTGCCGAGGGTGTCGGTGTCGATGATCACCAGCCGCGGCTGGTGGAAGGTGCCGACCAGGTTCTTGCCGTGGCGGGTGTTGATGCCGGTCTTGCCGCCGACCGAACTGTCCACCTGCGACAGCAGCGTGGTCGGGATCTGCACGAAGTCCACCCCGCGCAGCAGGATGGAGGCGGCGAAGCCGGTGATGTCGCCGATCACCCCGCCGCCGAGCGCCACCACCATGGTGCCGCGTTCGCAGCGGGCCGCCAGCATGGCGTCGAGCAGCCCTTCCAGGTGGGCGAAGCTCTTGGTCGCCTCGCCGGCCGGCAGGATGTGGCTGTCGTGGCGGATGCCGGCGGCGTCCAGCGCCGCCGTCAGGGTGGCGAGGTGCAGCCCGGCCACCGTCTCGTCACTGACGATGAACACCCGCTTCTGCCGCAGCACCGGCGCCATCAGGCGGCCTGCCTCGGCCAGCAGCCCGCCGCCCACCAGGATGTCGTAGCTGCGCTCGCCCAGCGGCACCCGCAGGGTTTCGGCGGTGCCCGCGTCGGCGGGGGCAGCGGCGGCGGAAGGGGCAGGGCTCACCGGTCGGTCTCCACGGGTTCGGGCGCCACGGCGCCGCGGCGGTCGATGAAGTCGCGCAGGGCGGCGAGCACCCGGTCGGTGGTGACCTCGGGGCTTTCCTCGCCGGCGTCGATGGTGATGTCGGCCTCGGCATAGACCGGGTAGCGCAGGTCGATCAGGGCGCGCAGCTTCTCCCGCGGGTCGCCCTGGTTGAGCAGCGGCCGGTGGGCGCGGCCGGCGGTGCGGCGCACCAGCAGGTCGAGGTCGGCGCGCAGCCACACGCTGATGCCGCGGGCGCGGATGCGGCGGCGGGTGTCCTCCGCCATGAAGGCGCCGCCGCCGGCGGCCAGCACGCAGGGCTCGCCGTCCAGCAGGCGGGCCATGACCTTGCGTTCGCCGGCGCGGAAGGCGTCTTCGCCCAGGTTGGCGAAGATGTCGGCGATGGACTGGCCGGCGGCCTTCTCGATCTCGGTATCGGCATCGACGAAGGGCACATGCAGCCGACCGGCCAGACGCCGCCCGACCACGCTCTTGCCGGCCCCCATCAGGCCCACCAGCACCACCGTGCGATGCAGCGCCAGCGGCGCCTCGGCGTGCGGCGGGGTCAGCCAGACGCCGCTCACGGGGCGCCTCCCGCCGTGCGTTGCACGCGATTCGTCAAGGGATTACACTGCCGTCCTGTTGCCATAATCGGTTCCTATACCACACCCCGCACGGGCTGTCCCGAGTCCGGTCGCATCGGCGACGGGGCTGGCACGGGACGCCGCTGCCGCCACCGGATCAAGGATCGGTCCCCATACATGCGCACCCTCTCCCGCATTCTCATCCTGCTCGTGCTGGCCGTGATCGTGGCCGGGGTCGGCTTCCTGGCCACCTGGGAAATGCCGCCGCCGACCGCGACCGTGGAGAAGGTGATCAGCAATGACCGCTTCCAGCGCTGACGCCGGCCGCCGCCGTCGGCTGGCGACCGGCCCCGCCGCCCTGGCGCTGCTGATGGCGGCCGCCCCGGCGCTGGCGCAGCAGTCGCAGCAGGGGCCGGTGCGCCTGTTCCCGGCCCCGGACGCCGCCCCGCAGCAGCAGCCTGCCCAGCCTGCCCAGCCGGCGCCGCTGCAGCCGCAGGCGCCGCAGCAGCAGCCGCAGTCGCCGTCCTCGCCCTCCGCCATTCCGCCGGCCGGCGGGCTCGGCGGCGTGGCGGTGGCGCCGCTCGACCGGCTGGACCCCGCCGCCACCGGCCTGCTGGAGGAACGCACCGGCGGCCTGCCCTATCGCCTGTGGCAGGGCACGCCGGCGGAGCTGGCCGTCACGCTGGTCGACAAGCTGCCGCCCGGCGCCCCGTCGCCGGTGGCGCATGAACTGGCCTATCGCCTGCTCGCCTCCACCGCCGCCAATCCGCAGGGACCGGAGGCGGCGGCGCTGCTGCCGCTGCGCGTCGAGCACCTGCGGGTGATGGGCGAGGCCCCGGCCGCCGCCCGTCTGGCCGAGACGGTGCCGGCCCAGGACCGGCCGGAGGCGCTGCGCCGCGCCCTGGTCGACGCCCTGCTGGCCCAGGCCACCGCCGAGGCGGTGCCGGCCGAGGTCTGCCCCCAGGCGCGGGAGGGCGTCGCCGCCTTCGACAGTCCCTACTGGCAGAAGGTCGCCGCCTTCTGCGACCTGCTCGACCGCAAGCCCGATTCGGCGCAGCTGACCCTCGCCATGCTGCGCGAGACCGGCCACGACGACGCCCCCTTCTACTGGGCGGCGGATCAGCTGTCCGGCCTCAAGCCGGCGGCGCTCAAGTCCATGCCGGCGCCCAACCCGCTGCTGCTCGCCATGGTGCGGGCGGCCGGGCGGGAGCTGCCGGCCGATGCCCTCGGCGCCGATGCCGAGCCCTGGCTGCTGGCCGCCGTCGCCGGCCATGGCCCGCTCGCCGACCGCCTCGCCCTGGCCGAGCGGGCCGCCGCCATGGGCGCCCTGACGGCGCCCGAACTGGCCCGGCTGTATGCCGCCGAGGCCTTCTCCGAGGCCGACCTCGCCGCCCCGGCCGGCACCCAGGCGCAGTCGCCGCGGGAACGCGCCCGCCTGTTCCAGCGGCAGGTCCGCCAGAACGATCCGGCGGTGATGGCGGCAGCGCTGGAAGGCGTGCGCTTCACGCCGCTCTATCCGGCCACCGCGGCGCTCTATGCCGATGGTCTGGCCGCCCTGCCGCCGCTGCCGGAACTGACCGCCATCGCCGCCCGCGCGCTGTTCGCCGCCGGCCGCGCCGATGCCGCCCGGCCGTGGCTGCAGGAAGCCCGCCTGCGCCAGGATGCGCCGCCGGCCGCCGCCGCCGCCCTGCGCGCCCTGTGGCCTTACGAGCGGGTGGCCGATGCCCCCGCCGCCGCGCCCTTCAGCCCGGAAATGCTCACCGCCTGGCGCGCCACCCAGCCGCCCGGCACACAGAAGGTGGAGATCGACCGCCGCCACACCCTGGTGCTCGGCCTGCTGCAGGCGCTGGGCGAGCCGGTGGCCTCCGCCGACTGGCTGGTGCCGCTGACCGACGCCACCGTCGACGCCCGCCCGGTGCCCGACGCCGCCATCCTGCGGGCGCTGGACGTGGCGGCGGCGCAGGGGCGCATCGGGGAGACGGTGGCGCTGGCGCTCATCGCCCTGGGCAACGAGGGGCCGGCGGTGGTCCACCCGGAGGCGCTGTTCCGCGCCGTGGCGGCGCTGCGCCGCATCGGCCTGGAAGCCGACGCCAAGGCCCTGGCGCTGGAGGCCATGGCGGCCGCCGGCGTCTGAGCCGGCGCGCCGCCACCACGTCCGTCCCCCATGTCCAATCCGCAGGTCCGCACTCCATGACCTCCCGTCACGTCGAGCGGTTCCTTGAAATGATGGTGGCCGAGCGCGGCGCCAGTCCGCGCACCATCGAAGCCTATGGCCGCGATCTGGCCGACTTCGCCGGCCACATGCGCGTCGCCGGCCGCCCGCCGGAAGACGCCACCGCCGACGACGTGCGCGCCTACCTCGCCGGGCTGGCGGCCGCCGCCATGACGCCGCGCACCATGAACCGGCGGCTGTCGGCGCTGCGGCAGTTCTTCCGCTTCCTGTTCGCCGAGGGCAGCCGCGCCGACGACCCCACCGCGACGGTGGACAGCCCGCGCCTCGGCCGGCCGCTGCCCAAGTACCTGAGCGAGACCGACGTCGAGCGCCTGCTGGACGCCGCCCGCGCCATCGACGGCGCCCGCGGCCTGCGTGCCACGGCGCTGCTGGAAATCCTCTATGCCACCGGCCTGCGTGTGAGCGAACTGGTCAGCCTGCCGCTGTCGGCAGTCGCCCGTGATCCGGCGGTGCTGGTGGTGCGCGGCAAGGGCTCGAAGGAGCGCATGGTGCCGCTGTCGGAACCGGCCCGCGATGCCGCCCGCGCCTGGATCGAGGCGCGGGGCGCCCTGCTGGGCGAGGCGGCGGCCCGGAAGAACCGCTGGCTGTTCCCGTCGCGCAGCAAGGACGGCCACCTGACCCGCGACGGCTTCGCCAAGATGCTGGGCGAAATCGCCGTCGCCGCCGGCCTGCCGCCGAGCAAGGTGAGCCCGCACGTGCTGCGCCACAGCTTCGCCAGCCACCTGCTGGCCCACGGCGCCGACCTGCGCAGCGTGCAGCAGATGCTGGGCCACGCCGACATCTCGACGACGCAGATCTACACCCACATCCTGGACGAACGCCTGCGCACCCTGGTCAACAGCCACCACCCGCTGGCCGGCAAGGGCTGACGGCGGCGGGCGGCATCAGTCCACCGCGAACCCCTCCGGCCCGCCGAGGGCAATGGCGCGCAGGGTGGCGAGGGCTTCCGCCAGCACCGGCAGCGGCGGGATGCCGAGGGCGATGCGCACCGCGTTGGGGGCATGGCCGGGGCCGACGGCGAAGGCGGCGCCGGGGGTGATGGCGATGCCGCGGCGGGCGGCGGCGGCGGCGAAGGTCTCGGCCCGCCACGGCGCCGGCAGTTCCAGCCAGCAGTGATAGGACAGGGGATCGGTGCGCAGGGTGAAGCCCGCCAGCTGTTCCCGCACCAGCGCCTGCCGCGCCGCCACGTCGTCCAGCTTGCGGCGCGAGATGTCGGCGGCGATGCCGTCGCGCATCAGCATCATGCCGAGTTCCAGGCCGAGGCCGGTGGGCGTCCAGCCGCCGGTGTGCAGGGCCGCCGCCACCGCCGGCCGCAGCCGTGGCGGCACCACCGCCAGCCCGAGGGAGAGCCACGGCACCACCCGCTTCGACAGGCTGTCGATGTGGATCACATGGTCGGGCGCCAGCGCCGCCAGCGGCGGCAGGTCGGGCTTCAGGAAGCCGTAGACCGCATCCTCCACCGCCACGATGTCGAGCCGCTGCAGGGTCTCCGCCAGATCGCGGCGGCGGGAGGCGGGCATGGTCATGGACAGCGGGTTGTGGACCGACGGCTGCACGTAGACCGCCTTCACCCCGCCGACCTCGCGGTGAACCTGCGCCAGGGCATCGGGCCGCAGGCCGTGGGGGTCGAGCGCCACCGGCACCAGCACGATGCCGAGCCGCGCCGCCAGCCCCTTGATCATGGAATAGGTCAGCGCCTCCACCGCCACCGTCTCGCCGGGCGCCGCCAGGGCGGCCAGGGCGCCGGCGATGGCACGGCGGCCGCTGGCGGCGACCAGCAGGGTTTCCGGCGCCGGCTGCCAGTCGTCGCGGGCGAGGAAGGCGGCTGCCGCCTCGCGCGTGGCCTGGGTGCCGCCGGGACGCGGCAGCGCCTGCATGGCGGCCAGCGCCTCCGGCCGCGCCAGCCCGGACAGCACCTCCGCCATCACGGCGTCCTGGCCGTCGATGATGGGAATGCTGGCTTCCAGGTTGACGAGGCCGCTCGCCGTCGCCTCCACCGTCGCCACCGCGGCGACGCCCACCGGTTGCCCCGGCACGGCGCGGACGAAGCTGCCGCGCCCCACCTCGCCGACTACCAGCCCGCGCCGCACCAGTTCCTTGTAGACCCGGCCGGCGGTGGAGGGGGCAATGCCGCGGCCATAGGCATAGTCGCGCTGCGGCGGCAGGCGGTCGCCCGGTTTCAGGCGGCCCTCGGCGATGTCGCGGGCAATCTCGTCCGCCAGGCTGCGGTAGCTGTCCATGCACTTGCACCGATGTCAATTACATTGCGCCGAGATCAATGCACTCATTGCACCGATCATTGCGCGATCATAGCTTGAGTCCATGATCGAGCAAAGGAGCAAGTGACATGGCCTTGCAGCACACCCGGCGGATGCCCGCCCGCGCCCTCCTCCTCCAGCGCCTGGGGCTCTGGGGCAGAACCCTTCCGGCCCGCCTGTGGCAGTGGTACCTCCACCGCCGCACCCTGGCAGCGCTGGCCCGCCTGGACGACCGCCTGCTGCGGGACATCGGCGTTTCGCGCGTGCAGGCCGCCGACGAGGTGGCGCAGCCCTACTGGCGCGTCGGCGGCGACGGATTGCCCCGCGACTGGCGCTGAATGCCCTCGGTACAATTGCCCTCAGCCGGCGCCGAGCCAGACCGGATCGGCGCCGGCCAGGGCAATTACCTCCGCCGGCGTCCGCCCGGCCTCGCGCAGCGCCCGCAGGGTGAGGCTGCGGTCGCGCTTGGCGAAGCGGCGGCCGTGCTCGTCAGTGCGCAGCGGGTGGTGGTGATAGTCCGGCACCGGCAGGTCGAGCAGCGCCTGCAACAGCCGGTGGACGTGGGTCGACTCGAACAGGTCGGTGCCGCGGGTGACCAGCGTCACCCCTTGCAGGGCATCATCCCAGGTGACCGCCAGATGATAGCTCGCCGGGGCATCCTTGCGGGCCAGCACGATGTCGCCGAAGGCCTGCGGCTGCGCCGTCTGCCAGCCGGCGGCGCGGTCGTGCCAGCGCAGCGGCCCGGCCTGCGCCACCGCCGCCGCCATGTCCAGCCGCAGACAGTGGGACTCGCCGGCCGCGATCCGCTGCTGCCGTTCGGACGTTGAACAGCGGCGGCAAGTGCCGGGATAGAGCACGCCGTCCGGCCCGTGGGGGGCATGGGGCGCGCGCGCCACTTCCTCCTGGATCTCGCGGCGGGTGCAGAAGCAGGGATAGAGCAGGCCGCGATCGGCCAGGCGGTCGAGCACGGCGCGGTAGTCGTCCAGGTGCTGCGACTGGCGGCGCACCGGCCCGTCCCACCGCAGGCCGAGCCAGGCGAGGTCTTCCAGGATGGCGGCATCGTACTCCGGCCGGCAGCGGCCGCCGTCGATGTCCTCCAGCCGCAGCAGAAACCGCCCGCGGGCGCTCCGGGCGCAGCCGTGGGCAAACAGCGCCGAGTAGGCGTGACCGAGATGCAGGTATCCGGTGGGAGAGGGGGCGAATCGCGTAACGGCAGCAGGGCCGGAACCCGATTCGCTCATCATGACGGATTTCATAAAACGGTCTCGTCCTGCTTGGCAGCAACTCTGGTAATCGGTACCATATCTTGTGTCTGGCCACCGGAACAGCGGGGTAGACCTTGAACGCCATACTGGACAAGAGCCCAGCCCTGGTGCTCAACGCGGATTTCAGGCCGCTCAGTTACTTCCCCCTGTCGCTGTGGCCGTGGCAGGAGGCGGTGAAGGCTGTGTTCCTCGGCAGGGTCAGCGTGGTGTCGGAGTACGAGGACGCCATCATCCACAGTCCCCGCCTTGAGTTCCGATTGCCCAGCGTCATCGCCCTCAAGGAATACGCCCCCACCCACCGAAGGCCGGCCTTCACCCGTTTCAACGTCTTCCTGCGCGACCGCTTCACCTGCCAGTACTGCGGTTGCCGTTTCCCCACCCACGACCTGACCTTCGACCACGTCATTCCCCGCTGCAAGGGCGGGCGCACCAGCTGGCTCAACGTGGTCACCGCCTGCGGCAGCTGCAACCTGCGCAAGGGCAGCAAGCTTCCCGACGAAGCCGGCATGCCGCTGATCCGCCGCCCCTACCAGCCCAACACCTTCCAGCTGCAAGACATCGGCCGCCGCTTCCCGCCGAACTACCTGCACGAAAGCTGGCGCGACTTCCTGTACTGGGACACCGAGCTGGAAGACTGAGTCGCCGCCGGGGGACGCGGTGGGCATGGGTTAGCCACCAAGACACCAAGTACACCAAGAGGGCTGCGCAGGATGGACCTTGCTGCGCCTCATCCCGCCCGTGCGCATGCCCTGCGGCCTGCGGCCGCGATTACCACACCGCACCAGCCAGAACCCCGGCCGCATCCGCTGACCATCGTCGGTGCAGTGGGCACGGCCTCTTGGTGTTCTTGGTGTCTTGGTGGTTCCCCTTCCACCTCCCCCCGAACGCCGCACCGCCCCTACGGAACCACACTAGAAATCCGCTAAATAAAACAATTTGACATCATCGTGCCGCACATCTACGGTACCTCCATCGCGCCGATTTGAGCACAGCTTGCGGGCGCGTTACAAATGCAGCTAAAGCGTGGGCACCATCCCGCCCAGCGCCCCAGGCTGCGGCGGGTTTTTTCGTGCTCCGCCGCGCGAGAACACTCCGCCTCCACCGTCGATGCCACCACAACGGCTGCGCGCAAAGTCATCGCCAGCCGCAACGGAAGAGGTTTGTCCATGTTCCGCCGCTCGTTCCTGAAGACCGTCGCTGCCGCCGCCCTGGTGCTTGCCGTGGCGCCGCTGGCCGTGCCCTCCGCCGCCAGCGCCGCCCAGGCGCTGAAGGAGCTGCGGCTCGATTACGCCTACTACAACCCGGTGTCGCTGGTGCTGAAGGAAAAGGGCTGGCTGGACGAGGAATTCGCCAAGGACGGCACCAAGGTGCAGTGGGTGCTGTCGCTCGGCTCCAACAAGGCGCTGGAGTTCCTCAACGCCTCCTCCCTCGACCTCGGCTCCACCGCCGGCGCCGCCGCCCTGCTCGGCCGCATCAACGGCAACCCGGTGAAGGTGGTCTATGCCTACTCCAAGCCGGAATGGACCGCCCTGGTGACGGGCAAGGACAGCGCCATCACCACCGTCGCCGACCTGAAGGGCAAGCGCATCGCCGTCACCCGCGGCACCGATCCGCACATCTTCCTCATCCGCGCCCTGGCCGAGGCCGGCCTGACCGAAAAGGACGTCGAGCTGGTCCTGCTGCAGCACCAGGACGGCCGCCTGGCGCTGGAGAAGGGTGACGTCGATGCCTGGGCCGGGCTCGATCCGCTGATGGCGGCGTCGGAGCTGGATGCCGGCTCGCGCCTGTTCTACCGCAATGCCGATGCCAACAGCTGGGGCACCCTGCTGGTGCGCGAGTCCTTCGCCGCCGAAAACCCGGACGCGGTGAAGCGCGTCATCGCGGTGTACGAGCGGGCCCGCGAATGGGCGCAGCAGAACCCGGCGGAACTGGCGCAGATCATTGCCAAGGCGTCGCGCAACCCCGAGGCGGTGGCCGCCCGCCAGCTGGAGCGCACCGGCCTGTCGCAGCCGGCCATCGGCAGCGCCCAGGCCAAGACCATCGAAGCGGCCGGCCTCGCCCTGCAGAAGAGCGGCGTGATCAAGCCGGAGGTCGACGTGGCGGCGGCGGTGGCCGACCTGCTCGACCCGTCGTTCACCGCCGGCCTGCCCACCAACTGAGGGAGGCGCGCGTGACCGGCACCCCCTCCGCATCCGCCGCCGCCGTCGTCCCGGCCGGCTCCTCCGTCCCGGCAGCCGCCGGGGCGGGGGAGGCCGCCGGCGGTGCCGGCCGCTCCTCCTCCGTCGCTGCCGCCCTGGCGGGCCGTGGCGGCCGCCGGCTGCTCGGGTTCGTGGTGCCGGTGACGCTGGCCCTGGTGCTGGAAGGCATCATCGCCGCCGGCCTCTACAACGGACGCCTGCTGCCGCCGCCGTCGGCGGTGCTGGCCACCCTGTGGCAACTGGCCGCCAGCGGCGAACTGTTCGAGCACATCGCCATCACCCTGTGGCGGGTGGCGGTCGGCTTCCTGTTCGGCACCCTGGCCGGCACCGCCCTCGGCGCCCTGACCGGCAGCTTCGGCCTTGCCCGCGCCCTGCTCGACCCCATGCTGCAGGCGCTGCGGGCCATTCCCTCCATCGCCTGGGTGCCGCTGTTCATCCTGTGGTTCGGCATCTTCGAGGCCAGCAAGGTGACGCTGATCGCCGTCGGCGTGTTCTTCCCGGTCTACCTGACCACCGCCGCCGCCATCCTGGATGTCGACCGCAAGCTGGTGGAGGTGGGGCGCATCTACCGCCTGTCGCCGCTGCAGCTGATCCGCCGCGTGCTGCTGCCGGCCACCCTGCCGAGTTACGTGGTGGCGCTGCGGGCCGGCCTCGGGCTCGGCTGGATGTTCGTGGTGGCGGCCGAGTTCATGGGCGCCAGCAAGGGCCTCGGCTACCTGCTGACCGACGGCCAGATGACCGGCAACCCGACCATCATCCTGGCGAGCATCGTCACCTTCGCCGTGCTCGGCAAGCTGACCGACGGCCTGCTCGCCACCGTCACCCGTCCGTTCCTGCGCTGGCAGGATTCCCTCGGCAACAGCCGCCGCTGACCGCAACCGGAGCCCCGCTGCCATGCTCGACATTACCACCCTCAGCAAGCGGTTCGGCAACGGCACGCTGGCGCTCGACAGCGTGTCGCTGTCGGTGGCGCCGGGGGAGATCGTGGCCATCGTCGGCGGCTCCGGCTGCGGCAAGAGCACCCTGCTGCGCCTCATCGCCGGGCTGGAAAACCCCAGCATCGGCGCCGTGCGCCTGAACGGCCAGGTCATCACCGCGCCGCGGCCGGAGGTCGGCCTGGTGTTCCAGGAGCCGCGCCTGATGCCGTGGCTCACCATCCGGGACAACGTCGCCTTCGGCCTCGCCCACCTGCCGAAGGCGGAGCAGCGCCGCCGCGCCGACGAGGCCCTGGCCCGCGTCGGCCTCGCCCAGTTCGCCGGCGGCTGGCCGCGCGAGCTGTCGGGCGGCATGGCGCAGCGCGCCGCGCTGGCCCGCGCGCTGGTGACGCGACCGGAAGTGCTGCTGCTCGACGAGCCGTTCTCAGCGCTGGACGCCTTCACCCGCAACGACCTGCAGGAGCACCTGCTGGACCTGTGGCGGTGGTACCAGCCGACCCTGATCCTGGTCACCCACGACATCGAGGAAGCGTTGTTCCTGGCCGACCGGGTGGTGGTCATGCAGCCCCGGCCGGGGCGCGTGCGCACCGAAGTGCGGCCCGGCCTCAGCCGTCCGCGCGACCGCACGACCCTTGAGTTCCAGCGTCTGAAACAGCACCTGCTGACGGAACTGGACCGTTCGTTCCAGACACCGGGGCCGGGCGAGGAAACCGTGCCCGCCGCCGCCATCTGACCGGCCGCCGCCGCGCCGCGCCGCCCAACTACAAGACAGGAGAAACAGTCCGATGAAATCCGACGACCTGCGCGCCCTGCAGACGCCGCTGAAGGATGCCTACAAGACCAACCCGGAAAAGGCGGTGGTGACCCTCCATGCCGAGGGCGACCTGTCCGGCGACGGCATCGCGTGCAAGATCGACACCGGCCGCGCCCTCATCGAAGCCGGCCTGCACCCCGCCACCGGCGGCCCCGGCACCCAGGCCTGTTCCGGCGACATGCTGCTGGAGGCGCTGGTGGCCTGCGCCGGCGTCACCCTGAAGGCGGTGGCGACCGCCCTTGATTTCGACCTGCGCGGCGGCAGCGTGCGGGTGGAAGGCGACCTCGACTTCCGCGGCACGCTCGGCGTCGCCAAGGATGCGCCGGTGGGCTTCCGCGACATCCGCCTGACCTTCGAGATCGACACCCCGGAGCCGCAGGAGCGCATCGACAGCCTGCTCAAGCTCACCGAACGCTACTGCGTCGTCTACAAGACCCTGACCACGCCGCCGCCGGTGACCGTCGACGTCAAGAAAACGGCCGCTGCCTGAGGGGTCAGGCAACGGCCGGAGGCGGAACGAGAGATAAAGGTCGATCGAGAGAGGGTCCGGCAGCCGGGCGGAGGGGAGCCCGGCCCGCCGGCTTTGCACCTGCCGCGGCCCGAAGGCGCGGCGGGATGGCTGGACGCGGCGGCGGCCCCGGGGGGCGCCGGCCGGCTTTTGTCGTGATTATTCGGCGGCCAGGGCCAGCGGGCGACCGAGCGCGGCGTTCAGGGTCGCCTGGGCGCTGGTGCGCGCGGTGGTGACCGTACCGCCGCGGGTGAGATCGCGGGCCATCAGGCGGAATTCGGCGATGGCGGTGAGCGAGCCTTCGAACGACACGGCGCTCAGGCGGGCGACCTGCTCGCGGAAGCGGGCGGCGGCCTCGCGGCTGGCGCGGGCGGAGGCGACGGGGCAGGTGGTCTTGCGGGCGGTGGCGGTCATCGGTTTTTCTCCCCTCGTTTGATGATCCGATCATGCCAGAGCCTGCGTATGACGGCGCTTGTGCAGAGGTGGTTAACTTCCCGTAAAAGGTATGCGCGCCATCAACCAAGGTGGACGGCGCGCATATACCACCCGGACAGGTAGGATGCCGCCCGGTTATCCGGCCGTTCCCGCCGGCACCGCCCCGCGCACCGCGGCGGCATAATCCTCCATCATCAGGCTGGTGACCGTGCCCGGCGTGAAGGTGTGGTCGGCGATCTGGCGCACCGGCGTCACCTCGGCGGCGGAGCCGGTGAGGAACACCTCCTGCGCCCGCGCCAGATCCTGCGGCCACAGCTCACCCTCCACCACCGTCAGGCCGCGCCGGCGGGCGAGGTCGATCACCGTGCGGCGGGTGATGCCGTTGAGGATGCACTCCGTCGTCGGCGTGTGCAGGGCGCCGTCGATGACCAGGAAGATGTTGGCGGCGGTGGCCTCGGCGATGCGGCCCTGGTAGTCGAGCATCAGCGCATCATGCCAGCCCTCGTTCTCCGCCTGGTGCTTGGACAGGGTGCAGATCATGTAGAGCCCCGCCGCCTTGCTGGCCGAGGGCGCCGTGGTCGGCGCCGGGCGGCGCCACGGCGCCATGGTCAGGCGGATGCCGGCCATGCGTTCCTCGGGCTTGAAGTAGCTCGGCCACACCCAGGCGGCGATGGCGACGTGGATGCGATTCTTCTGCGCCGCCACGCCCATCATCTCCGACCCGCGCCACGCCAGATGGCGGATGTAGAGGTCGCCGCCGCCGGCTGCCGCCACCACCTCGCGCGTCGCCGCGTCCAGCGTCTCCACCCCATAGGGCAGCGAAAAGCCCAGCAGCTCGGCCGACTGGTGCAGGCGGATGTTGTGGTCGGTCAGGCGGAAGACCTCGCCGCCATAGGCCCGCGAGCCCTCGAACACCGCCGAGGCATAGTGCAGCGCATGGGTCAGGACGTGGACCTTGGCGTCGCGCCAGGGGACCATCTCGCCATCCATCCAGATGACGCCGTCACGGTCGTGGAACGGAACAAAAGTCATGGGAATGCCTCTGCCGATTTTGATTTGTTTCGTCTGAACGGGCACCAGCGTAACAGCCTTCCGATAAACGTCAATAACCCTGACCCATTCCGCCGACGCAACCCGGCCATGTCCGCCGCCGCCGGCGCGGGGCCTTTTCACAACCGCTCGCGATTGATTGCAGCATAACAATCTGTTGGAGTGATGATGCCGCCGCTGCGACACTGGCCGTCGCCCCTTCCGCCGCCGGATGCCCCGTCGCCATGCCCGCCGCCGCCCTGCCCGTCCTCGTCCGCCTGCTGCCCGGCCTCGCCCTCTGCGTCGCGGTGGCGCTGGCGGCGTCCGCCGTGGCGGCGGTGGAGGCGCGGCTGTTCGGGCAGGCGTGGCTGGAGCCGCTGGTGCTCGCCATCCTGCTCGGTGCCGCCGTGCGCAGCCTGTGGCCGCCGCCGGAGCGCTGCCGGCCCGGCATCGACCTCGCCGCCCATCGGGTGCTGGAGGCGGCGGTGGTGCTGATGGGCGCCGCCGTCGGCAGCGCCGCGCTGGCCGGTCTGGGGCCGTCCCTGCTGGCGGCCATTGCGGTGCTGGTGGCGGTGTCCATCGCCGGCGGCTACGGCCTGTGCCGGCTGTTCGGGCTGGCGCCGCGCCTGGCCCTGCTGGTGGCCTGCGGCAATTCCATCTGCGGCAATTCGGCCATCGCGGCGGTGGCGCCGGTGATCCGTGCCGAGGGGCGGGAGGTCGCCTCGGCCGTCGCCTTCACCGCCGTGCTGGGCGTCGCGGTGGTGCTGCTGCTGCCGCTGGCCGCGCCGGCCTTCGGGCTGACGCCGCAGCAGTACGGCGTGCTGGCCGGCCTGACCGTCTACGCCGTGCCGCAGGTGCTGGCGGCGGCGGCGCCGCTGGGGGTCGCCAGCATCCAGGTGGCGACGGTGGTGAAGCTGGTGCGGGTGCTGATGCTGGGGCCGGTGGTGCTCGCCTTCGCGCTGGCCGACCGCCGCCGCGCCGCCGGCAGCAACGCGGCCGGGGCGGAGGCGCCGGCGGCGGGACGGTCCTGCGGGGCGGCCGGCTTGCGGCGGGGCGGCGGAGTCGGCTTGCGCTCCGGCAGCGGCACGGCGGGCTTCACCGTCACCGGCGTCGCCGGCTCGACGGGCAGCCGGTCGCGGTTCGCCAGATCGGCGCAGGCGGTGAGCAGCAGGGCCGCCGCGAGGAGAGTGAACGGTGCGCGCATATGTCTTTCGTCGAGGGTTGGTCGCCCGGGATCATGCTCCGGTTTTCGCTGAAGGGCAACATACGCCGCGAACGGTGACAACGCTGTGACTGCCGGCACCGTTGACTGCCCCCGGTGTGACTTCCGCAAGTCCTTGAAATCATGCGCTTGAGGGGCGGCGTTTCGATCATCATCCTGACGTTGAAGCGTCGCCGGGTCCAGTGGACCGAAGACGCACCCCAAGACGAAAGATCGAGACGCTGCCATGACCAAGACCCTTCGCACCCGCTCGCTGGCCGCCGTGGCGGCGGCCTCCCTGGCTCTGGCGGTCACCGGCTGCTCGGGCCTGTCGAAGCAGGAACAGCGCGCTCTCACCGGCGGCGCCATCGGTGCGGCCGGCGGTGCCGCCGCCGGCGCCCTGGTCGGCGGCTCCATGCTGGGCGGCGCGGTGCTGGGCGGGGCCGGCGGCGCCCTCATCGGCGCCTTCACCGACATCGGCGACTGATCGCGGAGCCCCCTGAATGGCCCTCCCCTGCCCGCGCCGGCGCCGCCGGATGCTGCCCGCCCTGCTCGCCGCCGTCCTGGCCGGCGGCCTGCTGGCCGATGCCGCTCCTGCCCTTGCCGATCCGCCGCCGTGGGCACCCGCCCACGGCTGGCGGGCCAAGCACGAGCACAAGCACAAGCACAAGGCCCCGAAGGAGGTCCACCACCACTACTACTACGGCGCGCCGCCGCCGCAGGTGGTCTATGTGCCGGTGCCGGACCGCAAGCCCGCCGCCCGCCTGCCTTACGGCTTCGCCAACGGCACCTGCGACCGCCGCCTGGTGTCGTCGGAACTGCTCGGCAACCTGCTCGGCGGGGCGGCCGGCGCCGCCATCGGCAGCCGCTTCGGCCAGGGTCAGGGCAAGCTGGCGGCCGTCGCCGGCGGCACCCTGGTGGGAGTGCTGATCGGCGGCTCCATCGGCCGCTCCATGGACCCGGTGGACCAGGCCTGCGCCATCACCGCCCTCGACCACGTCCCCGACTCCCGCGCCATCCGCTGGAGCGGCGACCGCCACGACTACAGTCTGGTGCCGACACGCAGCTGGGACCAGGGCGGGCGCCACTGCCGCGACTACACGACGACCGCCTATTTCGGCGACCGCCGCGAGTCGGTGACCGGCACCGCCTGCCGAATGGCCGATGGCGCCTGGGAGATCGTCAACTAGAACGGTTGGTGGTACGTTCATGGGAACGCAGTAGTTTCCCCTTTCACAACCCACGTTCACATGACCGACAGACCGACCATCGCCCTCGTCGACGACGACCCGCTCTTCCGCGAGTCCCTCGGCCGCAATCTGGAGGACAGCGGGTTCGCCGTGGCGACCTTCGCCGACGGTCCGGCCGCCCTCGGGCCGCTGACCGGTGGCGAGGTGGCCGCCGACCTCATCCTGCTGGACTGGAAGATGCCGCGCATGACCGGCATCGAGGTCCTGCGCCAGCTGCGCACCATGGGCAGCCAGACGCCGGTGGTCTTCCTGACCACCCTCAACGACCAGATCTACGAGGAGACCGCCCTCACCAACGGCGCCGTCGACTATGTGGACAAGGGCCGCGGCTTCACCATCCTGCTGCGGCGCATCCACCTGATCCTGGAAGGCGCCAAGCCGCCGGCGGCGGGACTGGCGGGCGGCGGCGAGGGCGACGCGGCGGCGGCCGACCTGCTGACCCTCGGGCCGCTCGGCCTCGACCTCGCCTCGGCGCGGGCGCGGTGGCGCGACTCCGCCGTCGACCTGACCATCACCGAGTTCCGCATCGTCCGCAAGCTGGCGGAAAACGCCGGCCGCGACCTCAGCTACCGCGCCCTCTACGACGCCGTGCGCGGCGAGGGCTTCATCGCCGGATCGGGCGAGGAAGGCTACCGCGCCAACGTCCGCACCCACATCAAGCGCATCCGCCAGAAGTTCCGGGAGATCGACCCTGGGTTCGACGCCATACTCAATTACGCCGGTTTCGGCTATGGCTGGCGTGCGGAGGGCTAGGCCGGCGGAGCGCGCCGCCGCCGCCGACGCCGACGCGCCGGAGCCGCGCCGCCGCGGCTTCGGCTGGCAGCCGTCGCTGGCCGCCCGTCTGGTGCTGCTCGCCTTCGTCTTCGTCGCCGTGCCGGCGGTGCTGGTCGGTCCCTTCCTGGCCGCCGAGGAAGCCAAGCGGCAGGCGCTGCTGCGCGCCGTGCGCACCCAGGGGGCGGTGATCGCCGAGGGCCTGCGCCTGGCGCTGGAGCGCAACGAGGAAGGCGCGCTGTCCACCGCCCGCGTGGCGCTGGAGCGTCTGGCCCAGCCCGACATGCGCCTGCGCCTGCTGTTCCGGCCGCTGGACCAGGATTCGGTGTTCCTGGTCGGCGCCCAGCCGCCGCTGCCGACCGAGACGCTGGATACCGAGCGCCTCGCCCTGGTGGCCGCCGGGGTGCCGTGGACGCTGCCGGAAAGCTGCCGCGGCGGCCAGCCGCTGGACCTGCCCTATGTCACCCCCGGCGGCGAGGCGGAGGTGCTGACCAGCCTCACCCCCTTCACCACCGACGGCGGCTGCTGGGGCCTGCTGACCTCCTACAGCCTGTCCGGCCTCATCGGCGAGCAGCTGGCGCGGCCCACCTGGCGGTCGCCGCAGGTGCTGTGGGCGGCCGGCCTCTACGGGCTGGCGGCGCTGCTGGCGCTGGGCGTCATCTGGGTGCTGTGGCGGTCGCTGCGGCGCTTCGCCCGCCTGGCCCGCGCCATCGCCCAGGGCGATGCCGAGGCGGCGCAGGGCTTCCAGCGGCAGGCCCGCATCCCGGAACTGGCCGGCATCGCCGGGGAGTTCGACCGCATGGTGGAGCGCCTGCGCGCCTCCGCCGATGCCATCCGCCACGCGGCGGAGGAAAACGCCCACGCCTTCAAGACGCCGCTCGCCACCATCGCCCAGAGCCTGGAGCCGCTGTATCGCGCCGTACCGGTGGGCGACCAGCGCGCCCGCCGGTCACTGGATACCGCCCGCGCCGCCCTCACCCGGCTGGAAGCGCTGGTGCAGGCGGCCCGGCGGGTGGATGCCGCCATGGCCGACCTGATCGACCCGCCGCGGCGGCGCATCGACCTGTCGGCCCTCATCGGCGCAGTGGCGGAAAGCTTCGACGACCCCGAGGAAGGGGTACGCATCATCGCCGACGTCGAGCCGGGGCTGCATGTGCTCGGCGGCGAGGATCTGCTGGAGACGGTGGCCGAGAACATCATCGAGAACGCCGTCTCCTTCAATCCCATCGGTGCCACCGTGCGGGTCAGCCTGCGCCGCACCGGCCGCGACGTCACCTTCACCGTCGACGACGAGGGGCCGGGCGTCGACCCTGCCGTGCTGCCCAACGTGTTCGAGCGCTACGTCAGCCACCGCCCGGAAACCCGGCCGGAACGCCAGGGCACCGGCCACTTCGGCCTCGGCCTGTGGATCGTCAAGCGCAACGTCCAGGCCATGGGCGGCATGGTGGCGGCGGAAAACCGCAAGCCGCGCGGCTTCCGCGTCACGGTGGTGCTGCCGGCGACGCGCTAAATGGGCCGGGTTTGAAGCATCCTCCCGGGGCGATCATATACCCGTAAGAGGATTGTTCCTGGGGAGGACCACACCATGACCGCGCCCGTCGTTCTTGCCGCTGTCGATCTCGGCGCCGGCACCGCCACCGTCATCACCCGCGCCGCCCATGTGGCGCGGGCGATCGGCGGCACGGTCAGCGTGCTCCACTGCGTCGACCCCGAGGAGCCCGGCCCCAACGCCCGCCGCCGCCTGGCGCCGCTGCTGGACGCCGACGCGGAGCTGGGCGAGCTGATCGCCGAGGTGCGGGTGCGGCCGCACATCCACGGCCTGCCGGAAGCCATCGCCGAGGAAGCCGACCACCTGGACGCCGCCGTCATCGTCACCGGCCGGTCGCAGCGCCCCTTCCTGGCCCAGCTGTTCAAGGGCGGCACCACCGTCGCCCTGCTGCGGCGGACCCGCCGGCCGCTGCTGCTGGCCCGCCTGCCGGCCGAACGCCCCTACGATGCCGCCCTGGTGGCGCTCGACCTCACCCGGCCGCTGGACCCGCCGGTGAGCGCCGCCCGGCGCCTGCTCGGCCCCCTGCGCATGGAACTGCTGACGGTGCTGGATGCCGCCACCCGCCTGCAGCTGGTGGTCGCCAATGTCGGCGAGGAAGCGGTGGCGGTCTACGAGCGCGACCGCAAGCAGGGCGCCTACACCGCCCTCACCGCCTGCGCCGCGCGGCTGGCCGAACCGGGCTGGGCGCCCTCCTCCGTCGCCGTCGAGGGCAAGCCGGAGGAAGAGATCACCCGTCGCCTGCAGGCCGTCGGCGCCGAGGTTCTGGTGCTGCAGCCCGACCAGAAGGACTGGCTGACCCGCACCCTGGTCGGCAGCCTGACCGAAACCGTGCTGGAACGCCCGGTGGACTGCGACGTTCTTGCCCTGCCGGCGCCGGGCTGACCACCACCCTCCCCTCTCCCGCCGTCCCTCTCCGCACCGGCACCGCAGGCCGCCGCCGGTGCGGGCGCCGGGCTGTTTCACACCCAAATTTTGTCCTATCGCCAAATTACACAGTCAGTTTAGAATAATTCCCATGTTCTACCGTTAAATGGTGTAAATATGAACACCCTGGACCTCATCGGCAACACGCCCCTGGTGGAGATCACCGGCCTCGACACCGGCGTCTGCCGGCTGTTCGCCAAGCTGGAGAATCAGAACCCCGGCGGCTCCATCAAGGACCGCATCGGCAAGTCGATGATCGAGGCCTTCGAACGCGACGGCCTGCTGAAGCCCGGCGGCACGCTGGTGGAAGCCACCGCCGGCAACACCGGCCTCGGCCTCGCCCAGGTGGCGGCGCGCAAGGGCTATCGCCTCGTTCTGGTCATCCCCGACAAGATGAGCCGCGAGAAGGTGCAGCACCTGAAGGCGCTCGGCGTCGAGGTGGTGATGACCCGCTCCGACGTCGAGAAGGGCCACCCGGAATACTACCAGGACAAGGCGGAGAAGCTGGCGGCCGAGATCCCCGGCGCCGTCTACGTCAACCAGTTCGGCAATCCGGCCAACCCGCTGGCGCACGAAACCGGCACCGGCCCGGAGATCTGGGAGCAGATGGACCACGACGTCGACGCCATCGTCTGCGGCGTCGGCTCGGCCGGCACCATCACCGGCCTGTCGCGCTATTTCGCCGGCGTCAGCCCGAAGACCACCTTCGTGCTGGCCGACCCCAAGGGCAGCGTGCTGGCCGAGTACACCCGCAGCGGCACCATGGGCAAGGCCGGCTCGTGGCTGGTGGAGGGCATCGGCGAGGACTTCCTGCCGCCCATCGCCGACCTGTCGCGCGTCGGTGCCGCCTATGAAATCTCCGACAAGGAAAGCTTCCTGGCCGCCCGCGAGTTGCTGGCGAAGGAGGGCATCCTCGGCGGCTCGTCCACCGGCACCCTGCTGGCCGCCGCGCTGCGCTACTGCCGCGAACAGACCGAGCCGAAGCGGGTGGTGTTCTTCGTCTGCGACAGCGGCAACAAGTACCTGTCCAAGATGTACAACGACCACTGGATGGCCGACCACGGCTTCCTCGACCGGCCGCGGAGCGGCGACCTGCGCGACCTGATCGCCCGCCGCCACGGCGTCGGCGACACGGTGACGCTGGCGCCCGACGATACCCTGCAGGTCGCCTATGGCCGCATGAAGCTCTACGACGTCAGCCAGCTGCCGGTGACGCGCGGCGACGAGGTGGTGGGCATCCTGGACGAATCCGACCTGCTGCTCTCCGTCGTCGGCGACGGCGGCGCCTGGAAGAAGCCGGTGGGCGACGTGATGACCACCAAGCTGGAAACCCTGCCGCCCACCGCCGACGTCTCCGACCTGCTGCCCATCTTCGACCGCGACCGGGTGGCGATCATCGTCGAGGACGGCCGTTTCCTCGGCCTCATCACCCGCATCGACCTGCTCAACCACCTGCGCACCCGCGCCGACGCCTGACCCGGAGCCCCCTATACCATGAGCCGTAACGACAAGACCGGCTTCGGCACCCGCGCCATCCACGCCGGGCAGCAGCCGGACCCGACCACCGGCGCCGTCATGACGCCGATCTACGCCACCAGCACCTACGCCCAGGAGGGCCCCGGCGAACACAAGGGCTGGGAATACAGCCGTTCCGGCAACCCCACCCGCAAGGCGTTCGAGGACTGCCTGGCCGACCTGGAAGGCGGCACCAAGGGGCTCGCCTTCGCCTCCGGCCTGGCGGCGGAAAGCTGCATCCTGGAAATGCTGGAGCCGGGCGACCATGTGGTGGCGGTGGACGACCTCTACGGCGGCTCCTTCCGCCTGTTCGAGCGGGTGCGGCGGCGGTCCATGGGGCTCGACTTCACCTACGTGCCGGCCGACGACACGGCGGCGGTGGAGGCGGCCATCCGCCCCGACACCAAGTTGATCTGGATCGAAACGCCCACCAACCCGCTGCTGAAGATCGCCGACCTGGCCGCCATCGCCGCCATCGCCCGCCGCCACGGCGTGCTGACGGTGGCCGACAACACCTTCTGCTCGCCCTACATCCAGCGGCCCATCGAGCAGGGCATCGACATCGTCGTCCACTCGGTGACCAAGTACGTCAACGGGCATTCCGACATGGTGGGCGGCGCCATCGTCATCGGCGACCGGCCGGAGGTGGCGGAAAAGCTGGCGTTCCTGCAGAACGCCACCGGCGGCATCCTGTCGCCGTTCGACAGCTTCCTGGTGCTGCGCGGGCTCAAGACCCTGCACCTGCGCATGGAACGCCACAGCAGCAACGGCCAGAAGATCGCCGAATGGCTGGTCGGCCGGCGGGAGGCGGAGGCGGTGTTCTACCCCGGCCTGCCCGACCACCCGGGCCATGCCATCGCCCGTCGCCAGATGCCGGGCGGCTTCGGCGGCATGATCTCGGTGCGGCTGAAGACCGACAAGGCCGGCGCCGTGCGCCTGCTGAAGGCGATGAAGGTGTTCACCCTGGCGGAATCCCTGGGCGGCGTCGAAAGCCTGATCGGCCACCCCGCCACCATGACCCACGCCAGCATCGACCCCGCCCGCCGGGCCGATCTTGGCATCACCGACGGGCTGGTGCGCCTGTCGGTGGGGGTGGAGGACGCCGACGACCTGATCGCCGACCTGGAACAGGCCTTCGCCGTCGCCGAGATCGGCTGAGGCCGTCCCGCAGCACGGACCGGTACGGCGGCGCCGGGATCAGGCGTCGCCGTACCAGCCGTCGGGCATGCCCGCCTCCGCCCGCGCCGGGGCGTTGAACGGCCCCTTGAGGCCACCCGGATGCAGACGCGGCAGGCGGTCGCGATATTCCGCCGCCGGGTCGAGCCCGCGGGCGGCGCACACATGGCGGAACCACCGCACGCCGGCCGCCACATGGGTGATCTCGTCGCGATAGATCACCTCCAGCACCGCCACCGTCTCCGGGTCGCCGTTGGCGGTCAGCCGCTCCATGGTCGGCGGCGTGGTGTCGAGGCCGCGCGCCTCGTGCGTCATGGGCACCAGCGCCAGCCGGTCGAGCAGGTCGCCGGCAGTCATGGTGGCGGCCCGCCACAGGCCGTCGTGGGCCGGCAGGTCGCCGTAGGCGGCGCCGAGATCGGCCAGCCGGCGCTCCAGCAGTTCGAAATGCAGCGCCTCGTCCACCGCCACCTGCACCCAGTCGTCGAAGAACTCGCGCGGCAGCCCGGACTGCGGGCCGAAGCGGGCAACGATGTCCCACGCCAGGTCGATGGCGTTCAGTTCGATATGCGCCAGCGCGTGCAGCAGGGCGATGCGGCCGCGCACGCCGCCCTTGGACCGCTTGGGCATGTCCTTGGGCAGCATCAGTTCGGGCCGCGCCGGCCGGGCCGGGCGCTCCGGCGGCGGCGTGGTGCCGATGTCGGGCAGGGTGCCGGCCGTCCACGCCTCGGCATGGATGCGGGTGAGGCGGATCTTGTCGGCCGGCTCCGCCGCCTGCAACACGGCGCAGGCGGCGGCGGCAAGGGTGCGCGGGGTGTCGGTCACAGCGCCTTCACGGCCTCCAGCACCTCGGCGGCGTGGCCCTTCACCTTCACCTTCGGCCAGACGCGGGCGACGGTGCCGTCGGCGGCGACCAGTACCGTGGTCCGCTCAATGCCCAGGAAGGTCTTGCCGTACATGCTCTTTTCCTTCCACACGCCATAGCGTTCGCAGACGTCGCCGTCGGCGTCGGAGGCGAGCGGGAAGGTCAGGCCGTGCTTGGCCTTGAACTTGTCGTGCTTCGCCACGGGGTCCTTGGAAATGCCGATCACCACCGCCGAGGCGCCGCTGAAGTCGGGCTCGGCATCGCGGAAGTCGCAGGCTTCAGTGGTGCAGCCCGGCGTGTCGTCCTTGGGGTAGAAGTACAGCACCACCGGCTTGCCGCGCAGCTCCGACAGGGTGACGGAGCCGCCGCCGTCGGTGGGCAGGGTGAAGTCGGGGGCGGGGGCGCCGACGGTCAGGGTCATGGGGCTCTCCTTGCCAGGGTCAGGAACGGTCGCCTTCTACGCCGCCGGCATCGGCCTGGACCTCCGCCAGCCGGGCGCGGGCGGCGGCGGCCGGCTCGTCCACCACCCGGCGGAACACGTCGGAGGCGGCGGCGGCACGGGCCGCCATGGCCTGCTGCAGGTGCTCGAAGCTGTCGCAGCCGGCCGCCTTCACCAGCTTGTCCTTGAGACCGGGGGGCGCCGTGTCCTCGCTGAAGCGGCCGTCGATGCAGTGGCGCAGCACGCCCTGCACGGTCAGCCACAGGAAATGCGCCCGGTCCAGCGCTTCCGCATCGGCGGCCGGCAGCAGGCCGGCGGCGGCGAGGTTGCGCAGCGCCGTTTCCGTGTTGGGCGACAGGATGTGCGGATGGGTCGGCGCATGGCGCAGCTGCAGGTACTGGCTGACGAATTCCACGTCCACCATGCCGCCGCGCATGTGCTTGACGTCCCAGGCGTCGCCGTCCTTGGTCAGTTCCTTGGCCATGCGGGCGCGCATGTCGGCGACGTCGACCAGCAGCCGGTCGCCGTCGCGCGGGCGGCACAGCACCTCGCGGATGGCGGCGCGCACCTTCTCCGCCAGCAGCGGGTCGCCGCAGCACACGCGGGCCCGCACCAGGGCCAGATGCTCCCACGTCCAGGCATCGTCGCGGTTGTACTTGACGAAGCTTTCCAGGCTGGTGGCGAGCGGCCCCTTGTTGCCGGACGGACGCAGGCGCAGGTCCACCTCCCACAGGCGGCCCTCGCTGGTCATGGCGGTGATGGCGTTGACGAAGCGCTGGGTCAGGCGGCCGAAGTACTCGGTGCGGCTGAGCGGCTTGCGGCCGTCGCTCATGTCGACGTCGGAGGGCGCGTCGTAGACGCAGATGAGGTCGAGGTCGCTGGTCGCCGTCATTTCCTCGCCGCCCGCCTTGCCCATGGCGATCACCGCCAGCCCGGCGCCGGGGAACAGGCCGCTGGTGCGGGCGAGGTCGGCGGTGACGTGGGGGATCAGCCGGTCGAGCACCACGTCGGCCACCGCCGCCAGGGCGCGCCCGGCTTCGCGGGCGTCGGCGGTGCGGCGCAGGGTTTGCAGCCCGACCTGGAACTTGTGGTCGTTGGCGAAGCGGCGGGAGATGTCGAGCACATGCTCGAAGTCGCGGGCATCGGCCAGCCGCAGGTCCAGTTCCTGCACCAGCTCCGCCCGTCCCGGCAGGGCGTCGAAGAAGCCCGGCGTCAGCACCGCGTCCATCAGGCCGGGATTGCGCGCCAGGATTTCCGACAGCCGCGGCGCATCGCCCATGATCTCCGCCACCAGATCGAGCATCTGCGGGTGGGTGTAGAACAGGCTGAACAGCTGCACCCCGGCCGGCAGGCGGCTGAGGAATTCGTCGAAG
The DNA here is from genome assembly GCF_039523075.1 of Caenispirillum bisanense. Classification (NCBI taxonomy): domain Bacteria; kingdom Pseudomonadati; phylum Pseudomonadota; class Alphaproteobacteria; order Rhodospirillales; family Novispirillaceae; genus Caenispirillum; species Caenispirillum bisanense. The sequence goes on along the minus strand of NZ_BAAAEP010000021.1, from coordinate 50,389 downwards.
CGGAAGAAGGCCTTGTCCGGATCGGCGGTGCGGCCGAGCGCCCGCAGCAGGGTCGGCACCAGCTCGGTCAGCATCTCCTTCGACCGGGTGGAGCGCACCGCGCGGTAGCGCCCGTGGTGCCAGCCGCGCACCGTGCCGGCGACGCCGGAGGGGTTGGTGTAGCCCATTTCCCCCAGGGTCTGGATGGTGGCCGGATCGTCCTCGTTGCCGGTGAAGACCAGGTTGCCCTCGTCGGACAGGCTGGCCTCTTCCTCGAACAGGTCGGCGTAATGCCCTTCGACCGTGTGCAGCACCTCCTTCAGCGCTGTCTCGAAGGCCGGCAGGTCGGCGTGGCCCATGAACACCGCCAGCTCGCGCAGCTTGCCGGCGTCGGCGGGCAGGGTCTGGGTCTGGGCGTCCTCGATCATCTGCAGGCGGTGTTCGAGGGTGCGCAGGTAGCCGTAGGCGGCGATCAGTTCCTCCGCCACCGTGTCGCGCACATGGCCGGTGGCGACCAGCGCGCGCAGGGCTTCCACCGTGCGGGGGTTGCGGTTCTGCGGCTCGCGGCCGCCCCAGATCAGCTGCTGGGTCTGGGCGAAGAACTCGATCTCGCGGATGCCGCCGCGGCCGAGCTTGATGTTGTGCCCGGCCACCGCCACCCGCGCGCCGCCCTTGGCGGCGTGGATCTGCCGCTTGATCGACTGGATGTCCTGAATGGCGTGGAAATCCAGCGACTTGCGCCACACGAAGGGGCGCAGGTGCGACAGGAACCCCTGCCCCGCCGCATCATCGCCGGCGACGCAGCGGGCCTTGATCATGGCCGCCCGCTCCCAGTTCTGGCCGAAGCTTTCGTAATAGGTTTCCGCCGCCGGCAGGGCGATGGCGATCTTGGTCGAGCCGGGGTCGGGGCGCAGCCGCAGGTCGGTGCGGAAGACGTAGCCGTCCATGGTGCGTTCGTCCATCATCCGCACCAGATCCTTGGTGATGCGGACGAAGAACTCGCCGATGAACTTGGAGCCGCGGTAGTCGACGCCGTCGGGGTCGAAGACGACGATCAGGTCGATGTCGGAACTGTAGTTCAGTTCCCGCGCCCCCAGCTTGCCCATGCCGAGCACGAAGTAGCCGCAGCCCTTTTCCGGCTCGTCCGGGTGGGGCAGCACCAGATCACCGGCCGCATGGGCCCGCCGCAGCAGGAAGCCGCACGACATGCGCAGCGCCGCCTCGGCAAAGTCCGACAGGGCGGCGGTGACGCGGGTCAGATCCCACGCCCCGGCGATGTCGGCCAGCGCAACCGCGAGCGCCATGCGGCGTTTGGCGACACGCAGGGACTTCATGGCGCGGGCGATGTCGGTTTCCGCCGCCACCGCCGCGCGGGTCTCCGCCAGCAGGCCGGCCAGCGCCGCCTCCGGCCCCTGGGTCAGCAGGCGGCGCAGGAAGTCCGGCTCGCGCAGCACGCAGGAGGTGAGGTAGGGACTGTTGCCGAACACGGCATCCAGCAGGCGGCCGGTCGGGCCGTCCACGGCGGCGCGGATGAACTGGGCCAGACCGTCGTCGGCGGCGGTGTCGGCCAGGGCGACGAAGCGTTCGCGGCCGCGGTCGCGGCGGTCGGCGTCGGAGGCGTCGGGCAGGCGGGCCTCGGGCCCCGGAAAGACGAAGTCTGGCATTTGCATTTCCCCGCTTTTCGCGCACACTGCGCGATAGGTCGTCCGGGGTCAAGCGACGGGGCAGAGGGCTCCGGCGGTCGGCGGTATTGGAGTTGAGACGGGCGTGGTTCACGGCGCCGTGAAGTGGCTGTTCAAGGGGCTTGCGGCGCTCGCCCTGGTGCTTCTCCTGCTCGGCGCCGGCCTTGCCCTGCGCCTGTCGCACGCGCCCCTGCCGCTCGGTCTGCTCACCCCCTACATCGAGGAGGCCATCAACGGCCCCGACGCCCGCGTCACCCTGTCCATCGGCGGCACCGAACTGCATTGGGGCGGGCTGAAGGACCCCTTCGACCTGCGGGTGCGCGAACTGAAGGCCCACGACCGCGCCAGCGGCGCCCTCATCGCCGTGGTTCCCGATGCCTCCGTCACCCTCGACCCGCTGCCGCTGCTGCGCGACGGCACGCTGGCGATCGAGGACGTCACCCTGCGCGGCGCCAGCCTGCACCTGCGGCGGGAGGCCGACGGCTCCCTCGCCCTGGCCATGACCGGCGACGACGGCGCCGACAACCCGGCGGTCGAGCATCGCGCCGATACCCCCGCCGGCGCCGTGCGGGCGGTGCTGCGCGACCTCGGCCTCGGCGACGACGGCGAGCCGGCCGCCGCCGCCCTGCCGCACGAACTGCGCATCGCCGACGCCCGCATCACCCTCGACGACCGCATGATGGGCGTGGTGTGGCAGGTGCCGCAGGCCGACATCCTGCTGCGCCGCGACCGCAACCGGGTGGCCGCCCAGGCGGCGCTGGCGGTGGCGACGCCGGCCGGCGGCACCACCCGCCTGGAACTGGCGGCATCGCTGGAGCGCGGCGGCGTGATGGATGCCGCCCTCACCCTGCACGACCTGCGGCCGGCTGACTTCGCCGCCGCCGACGAGGCGCTGGCCGACCTCGCCCTGGCTGACCTGCCGCTGTCCGGCACGGTGGAGGCGACGGCGTCCCTGGACGGCGAGCGCATCGGCCTCGACCTGCTCACCGCCGCCCTCACCGCCGGCCCCGGCGTGCTGGTGCTGCCCGATCCGGTGCACCACGCCTATGCCCTGGACGGCATCCGCCTGCGGCTGTCGGCCTCCGACGACCTGCGCCATGTGGTGGTGGACGACCTGGCGATCACCGTCGCCGGGGCGCCGCCGACGGCGATCGGCCTGCGAGCCGCCGCGGTGCAGGGGGCGGAGGGGATGGAAGCGACCGCCGACGTGAGCCTCGACCGGGTGGCGACCGACCGGCTGGCGGAACTGTGGCCGGCGGCGGTGGCGCCCAACGCCCGCGAGTGGATCATCGCGCACCTGTCCGACGGCGATGTCTCCGGCCTCGGCCTGCATGTGGCACTGGCCGGCGCCGATGCCGATACCCTGGCGCTGACGGCGCTCGACGGCCGCGCCCAGGTGCAGGGGGTGACGGTCGACTACCTGCCCCCCATGCCGACGGTGGCCGATGCCGCCGCCGAACTGATCTTCGAGCAGGAGGCGGTGCGCCTGGTGCTGAGCGGCGGCCGGGTGTTCGACCTGAGCGTCACCGGCGGCGAACTGGTGTTCGACAAGCTGCACGGCGACGACCCCACCGCCGACATCAAGGTCAGCGTCCAGGGGCCGCTGGTGGATGCCCTGCGGCTGGTGGACAGCCCGCCGCTCGGCTACGTCTCGCGCTACGGCCTGCCGCTGAAGGGGGTGAAGGGCCGGCAGGTGACCGACCTGCACCTCGCCTTCCCGCTGCTGGCCGACCTGACCTTCGACGACATGCAGGTGGAGGCGGTGAGCCGCCTCACCGGCGTCGCCCTGCCGACGGTGGCCTTCGAGCAGGACCTGACCCAGGGCGAGCTGGCCCTGCGGGTGGATACCAAGGGCCTGAAGGTGGAGGGCAACGCCGCCATCGGCGAGGTGCCGGCGGTGGTGGCGTGGGAGGAGAACTTCACCGGCAAGGGGCCGTTCACCTCGCGCTACACCGCCTCGGCCATCCTGGACGATGCGGCGCGGGAACGGTTCGGGCTCGACATCATCCCCTTCACCAAGCCCTTCACCCGCGGCCCGACCCAGGCGTCGGTGATCCTGACCGGCCTGCAGGACGGCACCCAGACCCTTGGCGCCACCATCGACCTGGCCGCCGCCTCCATGACCCTGCCCGGCTTCGGCTGGCACAAGCGGGCCGGCGAGCCGGGGCAGGCGACCATCGCCGGGCTGCTCGACAAGGGCGGCACGCTGCGGGCCATCAACCACTTCACCGTCACCGCCGGCGGCCAGCTGTCCATGAGTGGCCGCGTCGACATGACCGAAAGCGGCCAACTGGACCATGTCGCCTTCAGCGACGTGCGGGTGGGGGAAACCCGCCTGCGCGGCGGCCTGTCCATGCGGCCGGACGGCGGCATCGACGTCAACGTGGTGGGCGATGCGCTCGACGCCGTGCCCTTCCTGCAGGACCGCCCCATGGGCGCCGCCGAATCCCCCGCCCTGCCCGAGGAGGCGGAGGAAGACGAAACCACCCTGCCGCCGCTGTCGCTGCGGGCCCAGTTCGACGTGGTGTGGGTGGCCGAGGACAGCACCCTGGAATCGGTGGTCGCCCACATGATCCGCGACCGCGACGGCTGGACCTTCATGGACATCCGCGGCCTGGCCGAGGGCATCGAGCCGCTGGCCTTCGAGTTCCGGCCGCTGGCGCCGGGCTCGCCCAACCGCGCCTTCACCCTCGACAGCGGCAATGCCGGCACGGTGCTGCGGGCGCTGAACGTGTTCGGCGACGTGCAGGGCGGGCGGCTGTCGGTGAAGGGCACCATGGACGTCAACGACATCGTCACCGGCGTCGCCCAGATCGGCGACTTCCGCGTGGTGCGGGCGCCGGCCCTGGCGAAGATCCTGTCGGTGGCGGCGCTGACCGGCATCCTGGAAAGCCTGACCGGCCCCGGCCTCGCCTTCCAGTCGGCCACCGTGCCTTTCACCTACATGGACGACGTGCTGCGCGTGAGCGACGCCCGCGCCAGCGGCCCCTCCCTTGGCTTCACGGCGGAAGGGGCGATCAACCTGGAAGACGACCTGATCGACGTGCAAGGCACCATCGTGCCGGTCTATGCGCTCAACTCGCTGCTCGGCAACATCCCCATCATCGGCGACCTGATCACCGGCGGCGATGCCGGCGGCGGCCTGTTCGCCGCCACCTATACGGTGCGCGGCAGCCTGGAAAGCCCCGACGCCTCCGTCAACCCGCTGTCGGTGCTGGCGCCGGGCATCCTGCGCAAGATCTTCGAAGGCGACCCGCCGCAAACCGTCCGCCGCCCCCACGATGCGCCGGCTCCCGCGCAGTGAGGCGGGCGGGTCTATTGCCTGTGCTTGCAGGCGACCAGCCGCCGCCCTATGCTTGATCGGCGCTGACCCGGGATCACGGCCATGACCCTCAATCTCTCCCCTGAAGCCCTGCTGAAGGCCCGACGCCTCGCCGAGTTGCGACACCTGTCGCTGGAGGAGGCGGTGGAGGAAGCCATCACCGACCGCCTGCGGGCGTCGGAACCGCCCGGCCGTCCCAAGGTGAGCGTGGCCGAGCATGCGGAGCGGCTGCGCCGAATCCAGGCCCATGTGCGGGCAACGGCGACCACGCCCCATCTCGATGACACCGACCTCTACGACGCCGACGGGAATCCCATCCTGTGATCGCCGTAGACACCTCCGCTCTGGTGGCGATCCTTCGTCAGGAACCCGAGGGAGAGGGCTTTTCCCACATCCTGCTTGCGGAGCGTTGCGCCCTCTCGGCCGCCACGCTGGTGGAACTCCGCCGTGTCGTCGCCAGTTGGCAGGGCCCGGAGCAATGGATCGTGGACGACACCCTCGACACCTATGGCATCGAAGTCATCCCCTTCGACATGACCCAGGCAACCTTCGCGCGTGACGGCATGTTGCGCTATGGCAAAGGGCGCCGGATGCCGCCGGAGGTGCTCAACTTCGGCGACCTGTTTTCCTATGCGCTGGCCCGCGCCCTTGATGCGCCCCTGCTGTACAAGGGGGATGATTTCGGCCTCACCGACGTCCGACCCTATCCAGCACTATGACAAAAGGGCCGCCCCACCCGGAGCGGCCCTTTTTCACGTCCAGCCTCTGCCGCCGGTGGTCAGGCCGGCTTCACCAGGGCGTGCTTCTTCTTGCCGGCCGACAGCTTGATGTGGTCGCCGTCGAGGGCGGCGAGCGTTACCGTGTGGGCTTCGTCGGTCACCGCGGCATCGTTGACGCGGGCGCCGCCCTGCTTGATGAGGCGGCGGGCTTCACCCTTGGACGCCGCCATCTCCAGCCGCACCAGCAGGTCGACCAGGGTCACGCCGGCCTCCAGCTCGGCGTGCGGCACCTCCACCGTCGGCAGGTCGCCGCCGGCGCCGCCCTTCTCGAAGGTCTCCTCCGCCGTGCGGCGGGCGGCTTCGGCGGCCTCGGCGCCATGGCACAGGCGGGTGGCCTCGTCGGCCAGCACCTTCTTGGCGTCGTTGATCTGCGCCCCCGGCAGGGACTCCAGGCGGGCGATCTCGTCCAGCGGCAGTTCGGTGAACAGGCGCAGGAACTTGCCGACGTCGGCGTCCTCGGTGTTGCGCCAGAACTGCCAGTAGTCGTAGGGGCTCAGCCGTTCCGCGTTCAGCCACACGGCGCCGGAGGCGGTCTTGCCCATCTTGGCGCCGGAGGCGGTGGTGAGCAGCGGCGAGGTCAGGCCGAACACTTCCTTGCTGTCGCAGCGCCGGGTCAGCTCGACGCCGTTGACGATGTTGCCCCACTGGTCGGAGCCGCCCATCTGCAGGCCGACGCCCAGCTTGCGGTTCAGCTCCAGGAAGTCATAGGCCTGGAGGATCATGTAGTTGAATTCCAGGAACGACAGGCTGTGCTCGCGCTCCAGCCGCAGCTTGACCGAGTCAAACGTCAGCATGCGGTTGATGGAGAAGTGGCGGCCGTAGTCGCGCAGGAAGTCGATGTACTGCAGGCCGTTCAGCCAGTCGGCGTTGTTCACCATCACCGCGTCGGTGGGGCCGTCGCCGAAGGTCAGGTACTTGGCGAAGACCTTGCGGATGCCCTCCATGTTGGCGGCGATCACCTCGTCGGTGAGCAGCTGGCGGGCTTCGTCGCGGCCGGTCGGGTCGCCGATGCGGGTGGTGCCGCCGCCCATCAGCACCACCGGCTTGTGGCCGGCCTGCTGCAGGCGGCGCAGCAGCATGATCTGGATGAGCGAACCCACATGCAGGCTGTCCGCCGTGCAGTCGAAGCCGATATAGGCCGGCACGACGCCTGCTGTCATCCGGGCGTCCAGCGCCTCCAGGTCGGTACACTGGTGGAGGTAACCACGCTCCACCACGGTCCGCAGGAACTCGGAACGGCAGGTGCTCATGGATCGTGCCTTTTGTTCTTGCCTATCGAATTGGCGTTGCAGGGAAGAGGGGTCGTTTAGCACAATCGTCCCCGCCCCACAACGCAACCCACGCCCAGGCGGAGCCCGTGACAGACCTGCTTGCGCCCCCCCATCCGCTGCGGGCCATCGGCCTGATGAGCGGCACCAGCATGGACGGCATCGATGCCGCCTGCGTGGTCACCGACGGCCATCGCATCCTTGAGCGCGGCACGTCGCTCACCCTGCCCTATACCGCCCCCTTCCGCGCCCGCCTGCGCAGCGTGCTCGGCGGCGGCGGCCCCCTGGCGGCGGTGGAGCGGGAACTGACCCTGCTGCACGTCGAGGCGGCGCGCGCCCTGCTCGCCCGCACCGGGCCGGTGGACGTGGTCGGCTTCCACGGCCACACCATCCTGCACCGGCCGCAGGAACGCCGCACCTGGCAGATCGGCGAAGGCGCCCTGCTGGCGCGCGAACTGGGCCTGCCGGTGGTCGACTCCCTGCGCGTCGCCGACGTCACCGCCGGCGGCCAGGGGGCGCCGCTGGTGCCGGCCTACCACGCCGCCCTGGCCGCCGACCTGCCGAAGCCGCTCGCCGTCCTCAACATCGGGGGCGTCGCCAACATGACCGTCATCGGCCGCGACGGCAGCCTGCTCGCCTTCGACACCGGCCCCGGCAATGCGCTGGTCGACGACTGGATGCACAACCGATCCGGCCTGCCCATGGATGCGGACGGGCGCCATGCGGCGCGCGGGACGGTGGACGACATCTGCCTCGCCACCCTGCTGGCCCATCCCTACTTCGATGCGCCGCCGCCCAAGTCGCTGGACCGCGACGACTTCTCCGCCGACGCCCTCGCCCATCTGGCCCGCGACGACGGCGCGGCGACGCTGACCGCCTTCACGGCGGCGGCAGTGGCCCGCGCCCTGCCCCACCTGCCGGAAGCGCCGCGCCGCTGGATCGTCTGCGGCGGCGGTCGCCGCAACCCGACCCTGATGGCCATGCTGCGCGACCGCCTCGCCCCGGCGACGGTGGAGCCGGTGGAGGCGGTCGGCTGGGACGGCGACGCGGTGGAAGCGGAGGCCTTCGCCTTCCTGGCGGTGCGCAGCCTGCGCGGCCTGCCCATCACCTTCCCCGGCACCACCGGAGCCCCCGCCGCCATGACCGGCGGCCGGCGCCACGAGGCGGCTTGAGGTTTTTGTGCGCCCTCAGGCGCCGGGCGCGGCCTCCGGCCGCTTGGCTCCCGCGGCAGGGGCCGCGCGGCGCAGTCGCGCCGTGGGGGAGTCGGTTTGTGCGCCCTCAGGCGCCGGGCGCGGCCTGCGGCGCTTGGCTCCCGCGACATAAGCCGCGCGGCGCAGTCGCGCCGGGTGGAGAGTGGTTTGTGAGCCTTCACGCGCCGACCGGCCGGCGATGGGGGATCGCCGGCCGGTCGGGTGTGGCCTTACTTGTCCGCGCGGGCGGTGGCCGGGGTGGTGCCGAGCAGGGCGCGCCAGTCGGTTTCCCGCGCCAGGGCCGGCAGGGCCAGCATGGCGACGCCGGTGATGGCGATGGCGGTCTTGGTCACCTCGTTGAACGGGCCGTAGTGGCTGTTCAGCGCCATCACCGCATAGGCGATGGGAACGTGGAAGGCATAGACCTGCAGCGAGTGGCGGCCAATCAGGCGCAGGAACGGCAGCTGGAACACGTTGCCCACCACCTCCGCCATGCGGCGCACGCGGGCGTTGCTGCTGCGCGGGCCGGCGATCAGCAGCCACGCCATGGCCCAGCCGAGGGCGAGGAAGTTGACCAGGAAGATCAGGCTGAACTCCGGCCGCACCTCATAGCCGCGGAACCGCTGCGCCACCTCCTGCGGCCAGACGCCGAACGAGAAGCCGACCCGCCACACCAGGAAGAACACCAGCAGCGCCACCGCCAGCCACACCAGGGCGGTGCGTTCCGGCGTGAACACCTTCTGCCAGTCGATCTGGTTGGTGACGGTCATGACGCCCAGCACCAGGCCGCTCATGAACACCACCTGCCAGGCCAGCACGTTGAAGGCGGCACGCAGGCGCACGCCCTCGCCGGCGGCGCCGATCAGGCTGTTTATGCCGTCGGCCACCGGCATGTGCAGGCCCAGCTGCACCGCCAGCCACAGCACCGCCGAGCCGATGGCGACGGCGGCCCAGCGGCCGCGCAGGCACAGCCACACCAGCGGCGGCGCCACCAGCAGGTAGACGATGTACTGCGGCAGGATGTCCATGAAGGTCGGCTGATAAGCGAGCGAGGCGGCGGCGCCGACCATGGCGGCATCGCCCGCCCGCAGGTCGCCGAGCCACGGCTGCCAGTAAGCCTGCAGCGCCGGCTCCAGCGCCGCGGCGCCGAGGATCAGGGCGATGCACCCCATGGCATAGAGATACAGCTCGCCGGCCCGCTTCCACATCTTGGCGGTGCCGTCGGCGAAGCCCTTGCGGTCCATGCGGCGGGCGTAGACCATCCCGACCAGCAGGCCCGACAGGAAGACGAACCCCTGGGCATCCTGCACGAAGCCCAGTTCCGCATGGTTCACCCGCACCAGCAGATAGCCGCCGGTGAAGCTCAGGTGGTTGAGCAGCATGAAGACCAGGAAGTAGCCCCGCATGCCGTCGAGGATCTCGAGGCGTCGCATGATCGTGTCCTCGGCTGAAGCCTAGATGTTGCCGAAGAAACGGATCGAGAGTGTCGATGGCTCCCCCAAAGACGGTGACCAATCGGGGGCGGGACTGCCACAGCGGCGGGACTCTAAAAGACTGAAAATGTTCCTTGGCGGCCGCCCCGCCCCCACCCGCGCGACCCGCCCCCGCCGCGCGGCGGGAGGAAACCGTGCGGTGGAGGCGGGGGCGGGCCGGCGGAGCCTGCCCTATCCGGCGGCGGCCAGATGCCGGGCCTCGGCCCGCAGCACCTGCTTCTGGATCTTGCCGGTGGCGGTCTTCGGCAGCTCGCGGAAGACGATGCGGCGCGGCGCCTTGAAGTGGGCCAGATGGTCGCGGGTCCAGGCGATCAGGGCCTCCGCCGTCGGCGCCGGGGCTCCCGGACGCAGGGTGACGAAGGCCGCCGGCGTCTCGCCCCAGAACGGGTGAGGCTCGGCCACCACGGCGGCTTCAAGCACCGCCGGATGGCGGGTCAGGGCTTCCTCCACCTCCAGCGAGCTGATGTTCTCGCCGCCGGAGATGATGATGTCCTTGGCCCGGTCCTTGACCTCGATGTAGCCGTCCGGGTGGAGCACGCCGAGATCGCCGGTGAGCAGCCAACTGTCGCGCAGGGCCTCGGCGGTGGCGGCGGGGTTCTTCAGGTAACCGAGCATGACGCCGTTGCCGCGGAAGGCGACCTCGCCCAGGGTGGCACCGTCGGCCGCCACCGGCAGGCCGGTGATGCGGTCGAGCACCGTCGCGTCCTCCACCTGCACCAGCGGCACGCCCTGGCGGGCCTTGGCGGCGTAGACCTGCTCTGCCGGGGCTGCCGCCCACTCGGGCTGATCGGCGCACAGGGTGGTGGGGCCGTAGCTTTCGGTCATGCCGTACATGTGCAGCACGCGGAAGCCGCGATCCTCGGCGGTGCGCAGGGTGGTGGACGACGGCGCCGCGCCGCCGGTGCCGGCCAGTACCGGCCGCGCCGGGCGGATGACGTGTTCCTCCGGCGCATGCAGCAGCATGGTCAGCACCACCGGCGCCGCGCACAGGTGGGTGACGCCATGGGCGGCGATGAGGCGATAGATCTCCTTCGGGTCCACCCGCGGCAGACAGACATGGGTCGCCCCCGCCGCCGCCACCGCCCAGGTGCCGGCCCAGCCGTTGCAGTGGAAGGCCGGCAGGGTCCACAGGTAGACGCTGTCCTGCGTCAGCCCGAGGGTGTGCATGTTGCCGATCGCCGCCAGCCAGGCGCCGCGATGGTGCAGCACCACGCCCTTGGGGTTGCCGGTGGTGCCGCTGGTGTAATTGACGGCGATGGGCTCCCACTCGTCGTCGGGCAGGCGCCACGCGGCGGGCACGGCGGCGGCCAGGGCCGTCTCGTAGTCGAGGGCACCGGCGATGACGCCCTCGCCCTCGCCGTCGCCGTCGCGCACCTCGATCACCGTCAGACCCGGCGGCAGCTCCGCCAGCGCCTCCCGCGCCACCGCCGCCAGGCTGGCGTGGACGATCAGCACCCGCGCCTCGCTGTGGGCGAGGATGAAGGCCAGCGCCGGCGCATCCAGGCGGGTGTTGAGCGGGTTGATGACCGCACCGGCGAGCGGAATGCCGAAGTGGGCTTCCAGGATCACCGGCACGTTGGGGGCCAGCACGGCCACCACGTCGCCGCGCTCCACCCCCTGCGCCGCCAGCAGCCCGGCCAGGCGGCGGGCGCGGTCGGCGAAGGCGCCCCAGGTCAGGCGGCGGTCGCCGTCGATCACCGCCGTGCGCTGCGGCCACACCCGCGCCGTGCGGCGCAGGAACGACAGCGGCGACAGCGGCGCCTCGTTGGCGGCGGAGCGGGCGAGGCCCGCCCACCGCTCCTGCGGAAAAGCCATGGGCGGGGTGCTCCTTACCACGTCGGCAGGATGGTGCCGTTGAACTTGGTCTCGATGAACTGCTTCACCTCCGGCGAGCGGTAGGTGTCGATGAAGGTGGCGACGCGGGCGTCGTCGGCGTTGTTCTTGCGGGTGGCCCACACCAGATGCCAGCGCGAGTGCTCGTCTTCCAGGATCAGCGCCGACTTGGGATCAAGGCCCGACAGCACGGCATAGTTCAGGGTCACCACCGCCGCATCCACGTCCGACAGCGAGCGCGGCAGCTGCGCCGCGTCCAGTTCGATGAAGGTGATCTTCTTCGGGTTGTCGGCGATGTCGAGGATGGTGGCGGTGATGTCGGCGCCTTCCTTCAGCGTGATCAGCCCGGCCTTTTCCAGCAGGAACAGCGAGCGGGCGCCGTTGGTCGGGTCGTTGGGGATGGCGACGCGGGCGCCTTCCTTCAGGTCGGCGAAGCTCTTGACCTTTTCGGAATAGACGCCGGTCGGCACCACGATGGAGGGCTTGCTGGCGACGATGTCGTAGCCGCGCGCCTTGATCTGGTTCTCCAGGTAGGGAATGTGCTGGAAGTTGTTGGCGTCGATATCGCCGTTGTTCAGGGCCTCGTTGATGAGGGTCCAGTCGGTGAACTCGATGATTTCCGCCTCGACGCCCTTCTTCGCCGCCAGTTCGGCGGTGTAGCGCAGGATGTCGCCGTAGGGGCCGGCGGAGACGCCGATCTTCAGCGCCGACTCGGCATGGGCGGGGGCGATGGGCGCGGCCACCGCCAGCAGGGCGGCGAAACCGGCGGCGGCAAGCAGGCGGCGGCGGGACAGGATACGCGACATGGGACAGACTCCGTGGTGAGGATCAGGCAGGCGCCAGGGTGCGGTGCCGCCGGGAACGCGGCACCGTGGGATCACCCGGGCGAAGAGAAGAGAAGAGAAGAGAAGAGAGAAGAAGGAAGGCGGCGGAGGCCGGCCGTCAGCCGGCGAGCAGCTTGCGGCGGGCCTCGTGCATCTGGCGGCTGACGTCCTCGACGGTCAGACCGTCGCGGGCGAGCACCAGATGCACCAGCGGGTCGGCCAGCAGGTCGGCCAGCAGCGGTTCCCGCCCGGCGGTGCCGTAGGCCTCCGCCGTATGACGGGGCGGGCGCGGCACCGGCCGCAGGAAGGACGGCAGGCGGGGGCGCGACGGGCCGCCGACGGACGGCGTCCGCTCGGGCGGGGCGGTGGGAAAGGCAACGGCAACGCAGGCCATGGTCAGTGCTCCTCGGTTGGCGCGAGGGCTCTGCCGAAGCGGTGGCCGCAACGACAAAACCCGCCGCAGCGCTGGCGCTGGGCGGGTCACGGCCGCTCACGCTTTAGCTGCATTTATAACGCGCCCGCAAGCTGTTGCTTCAAATCGGCGCGACAGGGAGACGCTATAACACACATCGGGCATCGTCAAACAAAAAATATCTACATGATCCTCGCGTAATTACATCCCCTCCCATTGGCCCTTTCGCCCCTGCCCCGGCTTTGGCAGCCTGAGGCTTCCCCAGCAGGAGGCACACCCCATGAGCCACCCCGCCGACGCCCTGTTCCCGCCCGGCTTCACCCTGCGGCGCATCGCCGTCAACGGCATCGAACTGGCGGTCCGCACCGGTGGCGAGGGGCCGCCGCTGCTGCTGCTGCACGGCTATCCGCAGACGCACGCCTGCTGGCACCGCATGGCGCCGCTGCTGGCCCGCACCCACACCCTGGTGATGCCCGACCTGCGCGGCTATGGCGACAGCGACAAGCCGCCCGGCGACTCCAGCCACGACACCTACAGCCGCCGCACCATGGCGGCCGACGCGGCGGCGCTGATGACCGCGCTGGGGCATGATCGGTTCCAGGTCGTCGGCCATGACCGCGGCGGCCGCGTCACTCATCGCCTGTGCCTCGACCATGCGGAACGGGTGGAGCGGGCGGCGGTGCTCGACATCGTGCCCACCCACACCATCTTCGCCACCATGAACCGCGGCATCGGCCTCGCCTATTACCACTGGCTGTTCCTGGCCCAGCCGGCGCCGCTGCCGGAACGGCTGATCGGCGGCGACCCGGACTTCTACCTGGAGTGGAAGCTGGGCGCCTGGGGCACCGGCCTTGCCGCCTACGACCCCGCCGCCCTGGCCGAGTACCGGCGGGCCTTCCGCGACCCGGCCTGCATCCACGCCACCTGCGAGGACTACCGCGCCGCCGCCACCATCGACCTCGCCCACGACGAGGCCGATGCCGAGCGCCGCATCCGCTGCCCGCTGGTGGTGCTGTGGGGGACCAACGGGCTGATGGAAAGCAACTACGACGTCCTCGCCACCTGGCGCGCCAAGGCCGACGACGTGCGCGGCCGCGCCCTGCCCGGCGGCCACTTCCTGCCCGAGGAACGGCCGCAGGAAACCGTCGACGCCCTGCGGGAGTGCGGCTTTGCCCTGGCGTGAGGAGGAACCGCGGGTCGGCGTCATCGTCACCGTTCGTGATGCCGAGGGGCGCATCCTGCTGGTCCGCCGCCGCAACCCGCCCTCGGCCGGCATGTGGGGCTTTCCCGGCGGCAAGCCGCGCCGGGGCGAGACCCTGGCCGAGGCCGCCGCCCGCGAACTGGTGGAGGAAACCGGCATCACCGCCCGCATCCTGCGCCCGCTGACCGCCTTCGACGCCATGGAGACGGACGCCGGGACAGGCGCCCTGGCCCATCACTTCGTGCTGGTCGCCATGCTGGCGGTGGCCCCGCGCGGCACCTGCGCCGCCGCCGACGACGCCCTCGACGCCGGCTGGTTCGCCCTCGACGCCCTGCCCGAACCGCTGATCGAGCGGGTGCGGGAGGTGGCGGCGATGATGGAACAGCCCTGAGCTAGCCCGCCGCCGGCGCCAGCAGCCCGGCCTCGGCCAGGAAGGCGACCACCCGCCCGGCGGCGGCGTCGTGGGGTTCCGGCGTGGCGGGGAAGTGCGGCAGGCCGGGCAGCAGTTCCAGCCGCCGGGGCGCGGCCGCGGCGGTCAGGGCGGCGAAGGCCCGCTCGGTCGCCACCGGCGGGATCATGCGGTCGGCCCCCGGCTGCAGCACCAGCACCGGCCGCCGCCACTCGGCCCACCGCAGGCGCGGCGGCAGGTCGGTCTGCAGCGACTGCAGCACGCCGAGGGTGCTGGTGCGGGTGATGAGCGGATCGCGCAGCATGGAGGCGGTGAAGCCCGGCGTATCGTTCAGATGCTCCAGCGCCAGCCCGAGCCATGCCGGCAGGCTCAGCCCCGGTGCCAGCCGCGCCAGCGGCCGCGCCGCCCGCAGCAGCGGCCCGGTGGCGGCGCCGAAGCGGCCGGCGGCCCGCAGCACCGCCGGGTCGGCAGGGCTGAACAGGTTCCACACGGCCAGCGCCCGCACCGCCGGCACCGCCAGGGCGGCGGCGAAGACCGTCGGCGCCCCCAGGCTCACCCCGCTGGCCACCAGCGGCCGGTCGGCCCCGCGCGCCGCCGCCGCCCGCAGCACCGCTTCCAGCCCCGCCACCTGATCGAGGATGCCGCGCCGCCCCTTGTCGTCGGCCGTGGCGGACAGGCCGCAGCCCGGCAGGTCCGGCGCCACCACGGCGCAGCCGCGCCGCCACAGCCCCGCCAGCACCGGCATCAGCATGCGGCCATAGCCCTGGATGCCGTGGACCATCACCACCACCGGCGCCGCCGGCTCCGGCCGGTCGTAGACGTCCTGGTGCAGCCGCCCGCCGGCCCACGACAGCGTCTCCGCCCGGCCGTGGTCGGCATGGAAGGCGACCGCCGCTTCGCCGAACCAGCGACGGACGAAGCCGCTCCAGTCGTGGTCGCGCCCCTGCGTCATGGCTGCCTTGCACTCCGGTGAATGGGACTTTGCCGGCGGTGGATGCGGGTGCTATAGGCCCCGCCCATGGATGACGCAAGGCGACAGGCGGAGGATCCCATCATGCGGCGGTTGTGCGTGTTCACCGGCTCCAACGAAGGGGCCAACGTGGCCTATCAGGCGGCGGCGGTCCGCATGGGGCGGACGCTGGCGGAAGAAGGCATCGAGCTGGTCTACGGCGGCGGCCGGGTTGGCCTGATGGGCGCGGTGGCCGATGCCTGCCTGGCCGCCGGCGGCCGCGTCACCGGCGTCATCCCCAAGTTCCTGATGGACCTGGAAGTGGGGCACGAGGGCCTCACCGACCTGCGCGTCGTCGCCAGCATGCACGAGCGCAAGGCGCTGATGGCCGACCTGTCGGACGGCTTCGTCGCCCTGCCCGGCGGCATCGGCACCATGGAGGAAATCTTCGAGGTCTGGACCTGGGGCCAGCTCGGCAACCACGGCAAGCCGGTGGGGCTGCTGAACGTCCACGGCTACTACGATCCTCTGCGCAGCTTCATCGACCACATGGTGGAGGAACGCTTCCTGCGCGCCGAGCATCGCGGCATGCTGATCGTCGAGACCGAACCGGCGGGGCTGATCGCCTCGTTCCGCACCTGGCGGCCGCTGGCGCAGACCAAGTGGATCACCCGCGCCGAACGCTGAACCCTGCGGCCTCAGCCGCCGGCGGCGCGGGAGCGGGCGGCGGGCATCACCTCGTCGATCCAGGCGGTGATGCGGTCGCCGGCGCCGTAGTCGTACAGGTTGGCGTGCAGGGCGCCGGGGAAGACGTGCAGGCGCTTCGGCTCGTTGGCGCGGGCGTACAGGGCCTGCGCCATTTCCACCGGCACCAGATCATCCTCCTCGCCATGCAGCAGGAACACCGGGCAGCGGATGCGGCCGATCTTCGCCAGGGTCTCGAAGCGGTCCTTGGTCAGGCGATGGACCGGCAGCCAGGGATACTGCCGCTTGCCGACCGCCGGGATGGAGACGAAGGCCGCCTCCAGCACCAGCGCCGCCGGCGCGTGCTCCAGCGCCAGCTGCGCCGCCACCCCCGACCCCAGGCTCTCGCCGTGGATCACCAGCCGGTCGTCGCCGATGCCCTGGTCGAGCAGGAAGCGGCGGGCGGCGCGGGCGTCTGCATAGAGGCCCTGCTCCGTCGGGCGGCCGGGATTGCCGCCGTAGCCGCGATAGTCGAACAGCAGCGCCCCCATGCCCGCCGCCTGCCACGCCGCCAGCTTGAAGGCGCAGTCGCTCAGGCAGCCGGCATTGCCGTGGCAGTAGAGCACCACCGGCCGCCCCGGCTGCGGCGGCAGCCACCAGCCGTTGAGGTCGAGGCCGTCGTCGGTGCGCAGCGTCACCTCCTGCAGCCCGTCGACGGCACACGATGCGGCCAGCGGCCGCTCCAGCGTCGGGGCGTAGAGCAGCGCCCGCTGGCGCAGGTACATGTAAGCCACCGCGGCGGCATACATGGCCAGAACCGCCACCACGGCCCACAGGATGGTGTTGAGCAGGATGGTCACGCCGCGCCCCGCCGTCCGTGAAAGAGAAGCGGCGGGCCTCAGCCCGCC
The DNA here is from genome assembly GCF_039523075.1 of Caenispirillum bisanense. Lineage (NCBI taxonomy): Bacteria > Pseudomonadati > Pseudomonadota > Alphaproteobacteria > Rhodospirillales > Novispirillaceae > Caenispirillum > Caenispirillum bisanense. Next base: position 33,456 of record NZ_BAAAEP010000021.1, on the reverse strand, counting down.
GCCGTCTCGCCGCGCTTCTCGGTGCCCGTCAGCTTGGACGCCAGCGACGCCTGCATGAACTGGTCGAGGTCACCGTCCAGCACCCCCTGGGTGTCGGAGGTTTCCACGCCCGTGCGCAGGTCCTTGACCATCTGGTAGGGCTGCAGCACGTAGGACCGGATCTGGTGGCCCCAGCCGATGTCGGACTTGGCGTCCTCGGTCGCCTGGGCCGCCTCTTCCCGGCGGCGCAGTTCCGCTTCGTACAGGCGGGCGCGCAGCATCTTCATCGCGTGATCGCGGTTCTGGTGCTGCGACCGTTCCGACTGGCAGGCCACCACGATGCCGCTGGGCATGTGGGTGATGCGCACCGCCGACTCGGTCCGGTTGACGTGCTGGCCACCGGCGCCGGAGGCGCGGTAGGTGTCCACCTTCAGGTCCTTGTCGAGGATCTCGATCTCGATGGTGTCGTCCACCACCGGATAGACCCACACCGACGAGAAGCTGGTGTGCCGCCGCGCGGCGCTGTCGTAGGGCGAGATGCGCACCAGCCGGTGCACGCCGCTTTCCGTCTTCAGCCAGCCGAAGGCGTTGTGGCCCGAGACCTTGACGGTGGCCGACTTGATGCCTGCCTCTTCGCCGTCGCTCTCTTCAACATACTCCACCTTGTAGCCGTGCTGTTCGGCCCAGCGGGTGTACATGCGCAGCAGGATCTGCGCCCAGTCCTGCGCCTCGGTGCCGCCGGCGCCGGCGTTGACCTGCAGGTAGCAGTCGTTGGAGTCGGCCTCGCCCGACAGCAGGCTTTCCAGCTCCGCCTTGGCGACCTGATCCTTCAGCGCCCGCAGGCCCTGCTCGCCCTCGGTGACGGTATCCTCGTCATCCTCCATCTCGCCCAGTTCGATGAGCGTCAGCGCATCGTCCAGGTCCTTCTGGATGGCGTGGTAGCGGTCGAGGTTGGCGGCCAGCTGGGTGCGCTCGCGCATCAGTTTCTGGGCGCGGGCGGCGTCGTTCCACAGGTTGGGGTCTTCTACGATCGCGTTCAGCTCGTCGAGCCGTCTTACAGCCTGATCGTAGTCAAAGATGCCTCCTCAGCAGTGCCATCGACTGCTTGATCTCGGAGACCATGGTTTCGGTTTCGGCCTTCATGTTCGTCCTCTCATGCAGGCGTGAGGGTCTTACTTACGGAAAACCACCGGCCGGCTCAACCCTTTAAAGGACAACGGGCGCCGCCGGGGTGCGGCGGCGCCCGTATCGGGCCGGAGGGAGATCAGTACAGGCCGCCGGCCGAGGGCGCCTCCACCGGGCCGCCGCCGCCACCGCCGCCGAAGCCGCCGAAGCCGTCGCCGCCCCAGCCGTCGCCCTCGCCGGCGCCGAAGCCGTCGCCGGTGAAGCCCTGCGGCCCGACGGCGTAGGACGGTTCGCCGACGTTGCGGCTGTCGAACGGCGACTGGCCGGGCTTGAAGGCCTCCAGGATCAGGTTGCGCGAGCCCGGCATGGCCGGCTGCCCCGTCTCGTGGTCGACGCGCATCAGCTGCACGCCCGACGGGATGCGGAAGGGCGTCGCCTTGCCGTCCAGGGCGGCGGCCATGAAGTCCTTGAAGATGGGCGCCGCGACGCTGGAGCCGGTTTCCTTCGGCCCCAGGGTCTTGGGCTCGTCGAAGCCGACGAATACGCCCACCACCATGTCGGGCGAGAAACCCATGAACCAGGTGTCGAAGGCATCGTTGGAGGTGCCGGTCTTGCCGGCCAGCGGAATGCCCAGTTCCGCCACTCGGCGGCCGGTACCGCGCAGCACCGCGCCTTCCAGGATGGACGTCATCTGGTAGGCGGTGATGGGGTCGGTCACCTGCTCGCGGGCATCCTTCACCGCCGGCACCGCCTGCTCGCTCCAGAACACGTCGCGGCACTCCGGGCAGTCCCGGTTGTCGTGGCGGAAGATGGTCTGGCCGTTGCGGTCCTGGATGCGGTCGATGAGGGTCGGCGTGATCTTCTTGCCGCCGTTGACCACCTGGGCGTAGGCGGTGGTCAGGCGCATCACCGTGGTCTCGCCGGCGCCGAGGGAATAGGACAGCAGCGGCGGCATGGAGTCATAGATGCCGAACCGCCGCGCCACGTCGGCCACCTTGTCCATACCGACGGCATGGGCGAGGCGCACGGTCATCAGGTTGCGCGACTTCTCGATGCCGGTGCGCAGGGTGGACGGGCCGTAGAACTCGCCCGAGTAGTTCTTCGGCCGCCACTTGGGCAGGCCGGGGCCCTGGTCGAACTCCACCGGCGCATCCAGGATGATGGACGACGGCGTATAGCCGTTCTCCAGCGCCGTCAGATAGACGAAGGGCTTGAAGGCGGAGCCGGTCTGGCGCCACGCCTGGGTGGCGCGGTTGAACTCCGACGCCTCCAGCGAAAAGCCGCCGACCATGGCCAGCACGCGGCCGGTGTGCGGGTCCATGGCGACCAGAGCGCCGTTCACCGCCGGCACCTGACGCAGCAGGAAGCGGCCGGGCTCTCCGGCCGGGGCGGCGGCGGCGGGCTGGACGCCGTCCTTGGCCGGCGCCTCCTGCACCAGCACCACGTCGCCCACCTTCACCACGTCGGCCATGGACTTGGGCGCCGCGCCCAGGCGCTGGTGCTGCAGCCACTGGCGGGCCCATTTGGTATCGTCGAAGGCGATGTAGCCGGCCCGGCCGCGCAGGCCGATGCGGGCCCGTTGCGGCTGCACCTCCAGCACCACCGCCAGATCCCATTCCGGCAGCGAGCCGGCGGGGCGGGCGATGTCGCCCAGCTTGCGCGCCCAGTCGTCGGCGCCGTCGATGTGGGCCACCGGGCCGCGCCAGCCATGGCGGCGGTCGTAGTCCATCAGCCCGTCGCGCATGACGCGGGTGGCAATGGCCTGCAGGCGCGGTTCCAGCGAGGTGCGGACGGCCAGGCCGCCCTTGTACAGCATGTTGTCGCCATAACGCTGCTGCAGCTCGCGGCGCACGTCCTCGGCGAAATAGGCGCCGTCGGCGACGATCTGGGTGGCTTCCGGCGGGCGCACCACCAGCGGCTCGGCCCAGGCCTGTTCGGCTTCCTCGCGGGTGATGCGGCCGTCTTCCAGCATGCGCCCGACCACCCAGTCGCGGCGGCCCTTGGCGGCGTCCGGTCGGCGATAGGGGTTGTAGTTGTTGGGCGCCTTGGGCAGCGCCGCCAGGAAGGCCATCTCGCCGATGGACAGCTGGTCGAGCGACTTGTTGAAGTAGTTCATGGCCGCCGCGGCCACGCCGTAGGAACCGCCGCCGAGGTAGATCTCGTTCAGGTACAGCTCAAGGATATGATCCTTGGTGAAGGCCCGCTCGATGCGGAACGACAGGATCGCTTCCTTGATCTTGCGCTCGATGGAGACTTCGTTGGTCAGCAGGAAGTTCTTCGCCACCTGCTGGGTGATGGTGGAGGCGCCTTCCGGCCGGCGGCCGCTGCCGATGTTGCGGACGTTGGACAGGGTGGCGCGCAGCAGGCCCTGGAAGTCGAGGCCGGGGTGGCGGTAGAAGTTCTGGTCCTCGGCCGAGATGAAGGCATCGGCCAGCTGCTGCGGGATGGCCTCCACCGGCACGAAGACGCGCTTCTGGATGGCGTATTCGGTGATCAGGCGGCCGTCGCCGGCATAGATGCGGGTGGAGATGGCGGGCTCGTAATTGGCCAGCTGCTTGTGGTCGGGCAGATCGCGGCCGTAGTAGTAAAGGCCGCCGGCAATGCCCGCCGCCGCCGCGATGGCGCCCAGGAACGCAAGGCTCAGCAGCCCCAGCATCAGCCGCCCGACCAGCGAGCGCCTGCGCTTCTTCGGCGGCTGGCCCTTGCTTCCGCCGCCCCCCTTGCCGTTGCCCCGGCCGTCGCCCTTGGGCTCCTTGCGGGGGCGGGGCATGTCGTGCGGATCGCGCACGGCGCGCAGTTCCGGCTTCCTGTTCTCGTCCGTCATCCTGTCGGGTATCCGTGATCGCCCGGCTGTCGGGCCCTGCCGTCATCAACGTGTGGCGCCGCCATATAGCACGACACGGAGGCAACATTAAGGCCGCAGAGGCAGACGGCCGCCCCTTATGGACGATAGGCCTTCTGGGTACGGCTGAAGAAGCCGTCCAGGGTGCGCTCCAGCGCCTTGCCCAGCTTGGCGCGGTAGGACGCCTGGCGCAGCAGCCGCTCCTCCTCCGCGTTGGACAGGTAGCCCATCTCGATCAGGATGGAGGGCACGTCCGGCGCCTTCAGCACGGCAAAGCCGGCGAAGCGGTGGCTGCGCGGTAGCAGCTTGACGTCGCGCTTCAGCTCGTCGATCAGGTGTTCGGCGATGCGCGACGACAGGTTCATGGTCTCGCGCTGGGCGAGGTCGATGAGGATGTTGGTGACCTCCACACTTTCGTGCGACAGGTCGATGCCGGCGATGATGTCGGCCTTGTTTTCCTTGTCGGCGAGCGCCGCCGCCTCGGAGTCCGACGCCTTTTCCGACAGGGTGTAGACCGACAGGCCGCGCACGCTCGGGTTCTTGATGCTGTCGGCGTGCAGCGAGATGAACAGGTCGGCCTGATGGCGGCGCGCCACCTCGAAACGGTCGCGCAGCGGCAGGAAGATGTCGCGGTCGCGGGTCAGCACCACCTTGAACTTGCCCGACTTCTGCAGGATGTCGCGGAACTCGCGGGCCGCCGCCAGGGTGATGTTCTTTTCATAGACGCCGGAAGCACCGATGGCCCCGGGGTCGACGCCGCCGTGGCCGGGGTCGATGACGATGACCTTCTGGGCCCGCTCCACCTCTTTCGACGGCGCCTGCGGGGCGGGGCGCAGCGACGCTTCCTGCACCTTGGGCGGCGTCGGCTCGGGCGCCGACTTCAGGCTGCCGATGCGCTTTTCCGGCCCGGCGGCGGCCAGGAACTGGGTGAGCGAGGTTTCCTGCAGGTCAAGGACGAAGCGCCAGCCGACCTGACCGTTGGGCGGCAGCAGGAAGGCCTGCTTGACGTTGGCCGGCCGCACCAGATCCAGCACCACGCGCGACTGGCCGGGCTGGAACAGGCCCCAGCGCAGGGACGAGACGACGCCCTTGGCCGGCGGCAGGTTTTCCTCGCCGAAGCTCCATTCCACTTCCGGCAGGTCGATGACCACGCGGTTGGGGTCTGTCAGGGTGAACAGGCTGAAGTCCACCGCCTGCGACACATCGAGCACAAAGCGGGTGAATTCCTCGTGCCGGCCCAGGCGCACGGCGGAGGCGCGCACCGCCGCCCACGCCTCGGTCGGGCGCAGCACGCCGCCCAGCGCCGCCGTGGCGGCAGCGCCGAGAACAACCAAGCGTCGCGTCACTGTCGGGAAGGGCCAGGCGGCCATGATCCCCCTCGCGGCCGTCAACTACGGGTTCAGCTGGTGGACAAGGTCAAGCGCCCAATTAACAATTGCTTAAGCGCAGACCTTGATATGGCGGATCATCACTGAAACCGAGTCGCGGTGCAAGGAAAACCCGACTCGCCCCGCGCATTCTTCGCCCCGGCAAGGGAATATCACGGCGTTTCTGCGCGTGTGGAGCGGTAACAAACCGTTGTGCCGGGCGCCCGCCGCCGCTATGGTGAACAGGCGAATTTCCGCTGTCGGCGGAGTTCCCTGCTTCCCGGAGGTGTCGCCCCGGGTCCGGCAGCCGCGGTGCGGCGCCGTTCGGATCGGCGATCCATCATTCGGCAGGAGGAATGCCCGGGCTCCCCGTCCGGCGGCCGCCGACGGCCTGTTCGAATTTGGGTCCGAGGCCTTCATGCAGTTCCGCGGCATTCCGATGTCGATGCACCGTCCGGCCGTGTCCGCCGCGCCCACCGTGGCGCCGCGTGCGGCCGGCGCGCCGTTGGGCGCGCCGATGTCGGGCGTTTCACGCATCGCCGTCGCCGCCGCCGTGCCCGCAGCCGGCCTCGTCGGATTGATCCCCTGTCCAGGACGGCGCAGTGTTCGCCGCCGGGCAGGACTGCGGAGTCACACGGTTAATGGTCAAGCGTATGCTCATCGACGCCACGCACTCGGAAGAGACCCGGGTGGTTGTGGTGAATGGAACGCGCCTTGAAAGCTTCGACGTCGAAACCAGCACGAAGAAGCAGAACAAGGGAAATATCTACCTCGCGAAGATTGTCAGGGTTGAACCGTCGCTGCAGGCTGCCTTCGTCGATTACGGCGGCGGCCGGCATGGGTTCCTGGCCTTCAGCGAAATCCACCCCGACTACTACCAGATCCCCGTCGCCGACCGGCAGGCGCTGATCGCCGAGCAGCAGGCCGAAGCCGCCCGCGAAGCCGCCGAGCAGGAAGCCGCCGACAACGGCGAGGACGTGGAAACCCTGGGCGGCGACGAGTCGGAAGAGGAGCCGGCGACCCGCACCCGCCAGCGCTCCATCCGCAACTACAAGATCCAGGAAGTGATCAAGCGCCGGCAGATCATGCTGGTGCAGGTCGTGAAGGAAGAGCGCGGCAACAAGGGCGCGGCGCTGACCACCTACATCTCGCTCGCCGGCCGTTACTGCGTGCTGATGCCCAACACCGCCCGGGGCGGCGGCGTCTCGCGCAAGATCACCTCGGCCATCGACCGCCGCCGCCTGAAGGCGATCATGTCTGACCTGGACGTTCCGGGCGGCATGGCGGTCATCCTGCGCACCGCCGGGGCGGAGCGCAACAAGACCGAGATCAAGCGCGACTACGACTATCTGATCCGCACCTGGAACCAGATCCGCGAAACCACGCTCGCCAGCCGGGCGCCGGCGCTGATCCACGAGGAAGCCAGCCTCATCCGCCGCGCCATCCGCGACGTCTACTCGGCCGACCTGGAAGAGGTGCTGGTCGAGGGCGAGGAAGGCTACCGCCTCGCCAAGGACTTCATGAAGACCCTGACGCCGAGCCACGCCAAGAAGGTTCAGCGCTACCGCGACCCGATCATGCCGCTGTTCCACCGCTATCAGGTGGACAGCCAGCTGGATGCCATGCACAGCCCGGTGGTGCAGCTGCGCTCCGGCGGCTACATCGTCATCAACCAGACCGAGGCGCTGGTCGCCATCGACGTCAACTCCGGCCGCGCCACCAAGGAGCGCCACATCGAGGAGACGGCGCTCAAGACCAACCTGGAGGCGGCGGAGGAAATCGCCCGCCAGCTGCGCCTGCGCGACCTGGCCGGCCTGATCGTCATCGACTTCATCGACATGGAGGAGAGCCGCAACAACGCCTCCGTCGAGAAGCGCCTGAAGGAAGCGCTGAAGAGCGACCGCGCCCGCATCCAGATGGGCCGCATCTCCGCCTTCGGCCTGCTGGAACTGTCGCGCCAGCGCCTGCGCCCGTCGCTGATGGAAACCAGCTTCACCGCCTGCCCGCACTGCGGCGGCACCGGCATGATCCGCTCCACCGAGTCCACCTCGGTGCACATCCTGCGCATCATCGAGGAAGAGGGCGTGCGCCAGCGCTCCACCGAGGTGACGGTGACGGTCCACCCGACGGTGGCGCTCTACATCCTCAACTACAAGCGTCAGGCGCTGGAAGACATCGAGCGCCGCTACGGCATCAAGGTCTACATCCAGGGCGACGAAAGCCTGATCCCGCCCGACCACCGCATGGAGCGCGTGAAGGGCGACCGCAAGGAGGAATTCCGCCCGGCCGTCGACTACGCCGCGCCGGTGGACGATGAGGACGACGACGAGGACGAGGACGCCGCCGAGGCCGAAGACACCGGCCCGGACGCCGCCGAAGCCGAGGCGGAAGCGCCCGTCGCCGCCGCTGCCGAACCGGCCCGCGCCGCCGCCCAGCCCGCCGCCGAGGGTGGCGAGGACGACGGCGACAACGGCAAGACGCGCCGCCGCCGCCGCCGCCGCCGTCGCGGCAAGCGCAACGGCGAGACCGAGACCCAGGGTGAGGCCGACGCCGAAGCGGTGGCGCTCGACGAGCAGTTCGCCGAAGAGGGCGACGGCGACGACGATGCCGACGGCGAGGACACCGAAGCCGAGGGCGAAGGCGAAGGCGACGCGGATGAGGGCGCTGACGAGGGCGCCGACCTGGACGCCGTCGAGGGTGAGAGCGAGGCCGACGCCGAAAAGCGCCGCCGCCGCCGCGCCCGCCGCCGCGGCCGTCGTCGCCGCAAGGGCGGCGCCGGCGAGGGTGACGAGCCGGCTGTCGCTGCTGCCGCCGCCGTGACCGTCGAGCCGGAAGTGGCCGTCGCCGACGAGGACGAGGGCGGTGCCCTGGTCGCGCCGGTGGAGGACGATGCCGAGGCCGCCCCGGCCGCCGAGGAAGCTCCGGCCCGCAAGCCGCGCCGCCGCCGCACCAAGGCGGACGCGGACGCGACCGAGACTGCCGAGGCCGCTGATGCGGTTCCCGTCGCCGATGGCCGCACCGCCCGCACCAGCGGCCGCCCCCGCGCCGCCCCGGCGGACGAGGCGGTGACGCCAGAACTGGCCGAGGCCGTCGCCGAAGCCGAACAGCCGGTGGAAGCCACCCCGGCCGAGCAGCCGGAACCGGCCGCCGCGCCGCAGCCGGAACCGGAAGCCGCCCCGGCCGCGCCGGAGCCGGCCGCCAGCGCCGAACCGGAACAGCCGCCGCAGCCGCCTCGCCGCGGCTGGTGGGAGCATTCCCTGTAAGGCTGCGGCCGGATCACACCGACCGGACATGCAATCGGGCGCCGGAGTCCCCTCCGGCGCCCGATCTGTTTTCCACCTTCTGCCGCCGCAGCCGGTCAGGCGGCGAGTACCGCCTGCACCGCCGCCGGATCATGGTCGATCACCGCCAGCAGGATGCGGCTGGCGGTATCGGGCTGCGACCGCCCCTGCTCCCAGTTGCGCACGGTCGCCACATCAAGGCCGAAGCGCAGGGCGAAGTCCTCCTGGCTGAGGCCGCTACGCTCGCGGATGGCCTTCACGTCCACCTGCGCCGGCGCCTGATAGGGCACCGCCCGGATGCCGCAGGCGGCCAGATCGGCAGCCAGGGCGGCCCGGTCCTCGACCATGGGGAGTTCGACCACCGCGCGACCCCGCTCCAGCAGCAGCGTCATGGCGCGATGGGCCTGCCGCAGCGGCAGGTGCCGAGCCACCAGCGCTTCCGCCGCTACCACCGTGCGCGGCGCCTCAGTCTCGCGGACCAGCAGCAGGCGGGCGGCGGAACCGGAGGCGACCCGGTCGACGGCCCGGACCTGCACCCGTGGTCCGAATCGCTCCTTCAAGGATGATCTCATCGCAGTCCACCACCTCCATCACCGCCTGAGCCAGCCAGCGCAGGCGCACCGGCCCCAGGCTGCCGGGCCCGATGTCCTCGCCGTGGGTGTGCACCCCGGTCAGGATGAGAACGCGGCCCTCGAAGCGCACGTCGGCCATCATCGCCAGCAATCCCGCTGGCGTCTGCAGGCGCACGGTCACGGCATCTGCCTCGGACAGATCGTCGAAGACCTCGACGCGAATGTCGGCGCCCGTCCACATGATATTATCTACGCAACTTGCGCAGCATTTCAACCCCCGCCCCCGCCCCCGCCAGTCCCCCGCACGGCCGCCAGCGCCTTCAGCACCGCCACCAGGGCGGCATCGCGTTCGGCTTCCAGGGCGGGCAGCGCGCGGCCGGCGGCTTCCGCCTCCACCCCCGCCACCAGCGCCTGCTTCACCGGCTCGCTCAGGGCGGGGGTGCCGAGGTCGGCCCAGCGGCGTTCCTGCGCCGGCCCCAGGTGATCGAGGTAGGCGCGCAGGCCCCCTGCCCCGCCGCCCAGGTGATAGAGCATGTGCGGCCCCATCACCGCCCAGCGCAGGCCGGGGCCATAAGCAATGGCGGCATCCACATCCTCCACATCGGCGATGCCCTCCGCCACCAGATGCACCGCCTCGCGGTAAAGCGCCGCCGCCAGCCGGTTGGCGACGTGGCCGGTGGCTTCCTTCTTCACCAGGATGCAGCGCTTGCCGAGGCCCTCGAAAAATGCCCGCACGGCCGCGGTCACCGCCGGGTCGGTGCGCGGCGACGGCACGATTTCCACCAGCGGCACCAGGTGCGGCGGGTTGAAGGGGTGGGCGACCAGCACCCGCTCCGGGTGGCGGCACGGCGCCTGAAGGGCCGATGGGGGATGGGCGGTGGTGCTGGAGGCGATGGGCACCGCCGGCGCGGCGGCGGCGTCGATGTCCGCCAGCAGCGCCTGCTTGGCCTCCAGCGCCTCCGGCCCGGCCTCGATGATCAGGTCCGCCCCGGCCACCGCTTCGGCCAGCGGCATCACCTGCCACGCCCCCGGTGCGGCCGGCGGCGGCTCCAGCCCGGCGAGCGCCGCCCAGGCGCGGTCCTGCATGGCCGTCACGCGCGCCGTCACGTCGGGCGACGGATCGACGATGCGCACGGCGTGGCCCTTCCAGGTCAGCAGGGCGCACCAGCTGGCACCGATGAGGCCGGCGCCGACCACCGCCACCACCGCCATGTCAGCGCCTCCAGGCCTTCAGGGCGGCGACCGCCTTCTCCATGTCCTCGGTGCCGCCGGCGAAGGAGAAGCGCACGAAGCGGTCGCCCTCGGCATCGTCGAAATCCACCCCCGGCGTCGCCGCCACCCCCGTCTCGGCCAGCATGCGGCGGCAGAAGGCGAGGCTGTCGTTGGTCATGTGGGCGACATCGGCATAGAGGTAGAAGGCCCCGTCGGCGGGGGCCAGCCGGTCGAACCCGGCCGACGGCAGGCCGTCCAGCAGCACCTCGCGGTTGCGGGCATAGCGGGCGACGTTGGCCTGCAGCTCGTCTTCGCAGTCGAACACGGCGATGCCGGCGTGCTGCGACAGGGTGGGCGGGCTGATGAACATGTTCTGCGTCAGGCATTCCACCGGCCGCACCATGTCCTGCGGCAGCACCAGCCAGCCGAGGCGCCAGCCGGTCATGCAGAAGTACTTGGAGAAGCTGTTGATGATGATGGCATCGGGGGCGAAGCCGGCCACCGTCTCCGCTTCCATGCCGAAGGTGATGCCGTGGTAGATCTCGTCCGACACCAGCCGCACCTTGTGCGTATCGCACCACGCCGCCACCCGCCGCAGCTCGCCGGCCGGCATGACGGTGCCGGTGGGGTTGGACGGGCTGGTGACGATGATACCGTCCAGATCCTGCGCCCCGGCCTGCTCCAGCACCTCGACCGTCGGCTGGAAGCGGGTGTCCGGGCCGACCGGGATGGCCACCGGCTCGATCCCCAGCGCCTTCAGGATGTGGCGGTAGGCGGGATAGCCGGGCCGCGTCACCCCCACCCGATCGCCGACCTCGAAGGCTGACAGGAAGGCGAGCACGAAGGCCGCCGACGAACCCATGGTCACCACCACCCGCTCCGCCGGCACCTCGACGCCGTGGACGCGGCTGTAATGGCCGGCGATGCCGGCCCGCAGCTCGGGCAGGCCGAGCGCCACCGTGTAGCCCAGCGGCTGGCCGGAGGCGAGCAGCGCCTGCACCGCCTCCGCCGCCCGCCGCGGCAGGCCGGTGGAAGGCTGGCCGACCTCCAGGTGCAGGGTGGCGCCGCCGGCCGCCTCGCGTTCGGCGGCGGCGCGCATCACGTCCATGACGATGAAGGGCGGAACGGTGCCGCGGCGGGCGATCTTCAGGGTCATGACGCTCTCACTCTCACTCTCACTTGCGGCCGACGACCATGCCGAGACCGCCGGAGCGGCTGTCGGTCACGACGCGGCAACTGCCGGGGTTGGGCGGGATGCCCTGGGCGCAATGGGCGACGCTGACGAGGCCGGAAATCTCGTCGCGGCCGCTGATCACCTCGCCCAGGGCGGTGCCGATGTCGCCGCCCTGGGTCAGGGCGCGGGCGGCGATGCGGCCCACCGACGAGGCGGCGGCGGTGCCGCCGGCGGCGCCGGCGAAGTGGAATTCCTTGACGTTCGGGTTGATGGACATCAGCAGGCCGACCGGCTGCCGCACCATGCCCGGCTGCGGCGGCGGGGCGGCGATCATCATGCCGGTGCCGGGCGCCATGCGGCCGGTGCCGAAGGGACCGTTCATGATCAGCACGCAGGCGACGGCCGAGCCCTCGTTGTCCACCACCACCAGGCCGGACGAGCCGGGCGCCGGCTGGCCACCCTGATCGGGCCCGGCGCCACCGCCGCTGGCGGCGGTATAGACCTCCAGCGTCTCCGCCCCCGGCAGGCCGGCCGGCGGCACCGCCACCACCTCGTTGCCGCGCATGGCGGTCATCGGCTCCAGCCAGCGCGGGCGGTAGTCGCGCAGGGCCTCCATGGACAGGGCGAAGCCGGCGCGGCGGTAGGCCGCCACCAGATCGCGGGCCATCAGCCCCTGATAGACGTCACCCACCCCGCGCATGCGGATGCGGGCGATGGAGGCGCCCAGGTTGGGCTGCACCAGGGTCGAGCCCTCGCCGGGCGACATGCCTTCGCGGTCGGCGAAGGTGCGCACGGCCTCGATGTCGTTGCGCAGCACGGCGCCGCCGGCGACGAATTCCTTGGCCAGCGCCCGCGAGGCGGGGTAGCCGAGGCGCGCCATCTGTTCCGCCGGGCCGAGCAGGCTTTCCCAGCGCAGGGCGCCGTACTTGGCGTGCAGGGCATACATGCCGCGCGGCAGGCCGGGCACGGCGGCGGGGAAGCGCGAAGCGCCGTCGTTGGGGGCGAAGCCGGGCAGGAACTCCAGCACTTCCACCTTGCCCTGCTTGGCGCCGTGCACCAGGCAGACGCCGCCGCCCAGGATGCCGGCCGAGGACGGCAGCGTCACCGACATGGTGAAGGCGGCGGCGACGGCGGCATCGGCAGCGGTGCCGCCGGCCGACAGGATGTCACGGGCGGCCAGGGCGGCATGCGGCTCGTCGGCCGCCACCAGCCCGGCGAAGCCGGTGACGGCGCCGATCTGGCCGCGCTCGATGCGGTCCCCGCCCCCGCAGGCGGCAAGGCCGGCGGTGGCGGCGGCGGCGAACAGACAGGCAAGGCGGCCGGCGCGGCCGCGTTGACGGCGCTGCGGGGTGTCACTAGCTTCAGGAGACAACATCGAGGGTCGGTCCTTGATCATGCACGTGTTCTCTCGGGCCAAGGCCCGCTGGCGGGAAGCCGGAAGACGCCTCGCCTCCCTGGCCGTGGTCGCGGTCACGGCGGCGGCCCTGGCTGTTGCAGGTCCGGCCGCCCCGGCGCTGGCCCAGGGCATGTCCCTGATCCGCGACGCGGAAATCGAAACTACCATCCGCGGTTGGGCCGCGCCACTGCTGCGGGCGGCGGGCGTGTCGCCGGATTCGGTGACCATCCGCATGGTGCGCGACGACTCGCTCAACGCCTTCGTCACCCTCGGCAACAAGATGTACATCCACACCGGCCTGCTGAAGCGCAGCGACAACGCCTCGCAGGTCATCGGCGTCATGGCGCACGAAATCGGCCACATCGCCGGCGGCCACGCGGTGCGCCTGAAGGACGAGGTGGAAACCGCCCAGATGCTGTCCATGATCGCCGCCGCCCTGGGCATGGCGGCCGCCGTCGGCAGCGGCCGCGGCGATGTCGGCACGGCGGTGATGATGGGCGGCAGCCAGGCGGCCCTGAAGAACCTGTTCAGCTTCTCCCGCACCCAGGAAAGCGCCGCCGACCAGGCCGCGCTCAAGTACCTCAACGCCACCGGCCAGTCGGCGCAGGGGCTGCTGGAGTTCTTCGAGATCCTGGGCGACCAGGAACTGCTGCTGACCAGCCAGCAGGACCCCTACGTCCGCACCCACCCGCTGACGCGCGAGCGCATCGCCACCATCCGCAATGCGGTGGAGAACTCGGCCTATCCGCAGCGCACGGAAACCGCCGCCGACCAGATCGCCCACGCCCGCATGGTGGCGAAGCTGTTCGCCTTCCTGGAAACGCCGGGCCGCACCTTCCAGCGGTATCCGCAGAGCAGCACGGAAATCCCCGCCCGCTACGCCCATGCCGTCGCCTACTACCGCCAGGGCAAGCTGGCGCAGGCGCTGCCGATCATCGACGGGCTGGTGGCGGAATACCCCCACGACCCCTACTTCCACGAACTGCGCGGCCAGATGCTGCTGGAAAACGGCCGCGTCGCCGACAGCCTGGACTCCTACCGCCGCGCGGTGGAACTGCGCCCCGACGCGCCGCTCATCCGCATCGCCCTTGCCCACGCCATGATCGAGACCCAGGACGACAGCCTGCTGGCCGCCGCCCAGGAGCACCTGAACGAAGCCCTGAAGACCGAGCGCGCCGACGGCATGGCGTGGCGGCTGCTGGGCATCTCCTACGGCCGCCAGGACAACCTGACCATGGCCTCCTACGCCATGGCGGAAAGCGCGCTGCTGCAGGGCGATCCGTCGCAGGCCCTGTTCCACGCCAGCCGCGCCGAACAGGGGCTGAAGACCGGCGAGCCCACCTGGCTCCGGGTCCAGGACGTCAAGCAGCGGGCGCAGAACCTGATGGACGAGAAGAAGCGCCGCGGCGGCTGAGGCCCCCTGCCCGTAGCCCGTAGCCCCTTGCCAGCGCCCGCCCCTGCCGCCATCATCGCCGCCACCGCAGACCCTCAGCACTGGAAAGATCGCATGGCCCGCCTGTCCGTTCTGCCGACCCGCCTCGCCGCCGTGGCTGCCGTCGCCCTTGGCCTTGGTGCCGCCGCCGCGCCCGCCGCCCTGGCCGCCGATGCCCTGAGCAAGGCGCAGGCCGACCAGGTGCGGGAGATCGTGCGCGAATACCTGATCGAGAACCCGGAAGTGCTGGTGGAGGCCATGCAGGTGCTCGACGCCCGCCAGCAGGCGGCGGCGGAGCAGGCCCAGAAGGAAGCCCTGAAGACCCACGCCGAGCAGATCTTCAACGACCCCGGCAGCCCGGTGCTCGGCAACCCTGACGGCGACGTGACGCTGGTGGAGTTCTTCGACTACCAGTGCGGCTACTGCAAGGCCGTCTACCCGGCGGTGATGAAGGCCGCCGCCGAGGACAAGGGCCTGCGGGTGGTGATGAAGGAATACCCGATCCTCGGCCCGGAAAGCCTCTACGCCTCGCGGGCCGCCCTCGCCAGCCGCGAGCAGGGCAAGTATGCCGAGTTCCACGGCGCCCTGATGGGCCACAAGGGCAAGCTGACGGAAGCCGCGGTGGACGACCTCGCCCGCAAGACCGGCCTCGACCTCGACAAGCTGAAGGCCGACATGGCCGGCGCGGCGGTGGAGGACCAGATCGGCACCACCATGGCGCTGGCCCGCGTGCTCGGCATCCGCGGCACCCCCGCCTTCGTGGTGGGCGAGACGCTGCTGCCCGGCGCCGTGCCGCTGGAGCGCCTGAAGCAGGAAGTCGCCAAGGCCCGTCAGGCCGGCGGCTGATCCACACGTCACCGACGACCCCGCGGCCGGCCCCACCAGCGCCGGCCGCAATCGCGTGACGGGAAAAATGCGCGCAAGAGGCGTAGACGTCCGAACCGGCGGCGGACGGCGGCTGTTCATGAGTCAATCTCCCTGAGCAGCCGAAAGGATGAACGCCATGCGCCCGTGGATGATCGCTCCCCTTGGCATAGCCCTTCTGACCGCCGCCTGCGGCAGCACCGATGAACAGCGCGCCGCCAGCGGCGGCCTTGGCGGCGCCGCCGCCGGGGCGGTGGTCGGCGGCCCGGTGGGTGCCGCCGTCGGCGCCGGCGTCGGCGCGGCCGGCGGCTTCATGCGTGACGATGCCGAGCAGGCCCTGCAGGGGCAGGATGCCCAGCAGCAGCAGCAGCAGACCGCCGCCGGCACCCGCACCATGCAGCCGGCCCAGGCGCAATCCTCGCGCCAGGCCAGCCGGCCGATGGTCAACGACCTCGACAACGACGACGTGCGGCAGGCCCAGACGGCCCTGCGCGACATGGGCCTCTATGACGGTCAGGTGGACGGTCTCTACGGCCCGCGCACCATCCGCGCGGTGGCCGAGTTCCAGCGCCACAACGACATGGCCGCCACCGGCGAACTGACCGACGAGACGCTGAACCGCCTGACCCAGACCGCCGCCAGCGGCACCGGCCAGCAGCCGCAGGATGACGGCCAGACCGCCACCCAGCCGGCCGACCCGGCGCCGACCCCGGAGACGCAGCCGCAGACCGGCCAGGGCACCACCACCACCGACCCCGCCGATCCGGGTGAGCAGACCGGCACCCTGCCGCAGACCGGCACCGCCGGCGATACCGACGACACCCAGCCCGGCGCCACCACCGGCACCGGCACCGGCACCACCGGCGGCACGAACACTGGCACGACCGGCACCACCGGCAACACCGGCACCACTGGTAACACCGGCAACACCGGCACCACCGGCACCACCGGGGGCGCGACCGGCGGCACCACCGGCGGTACCGCCCAGTAACCCCGCCGCTTTCCGCACCAGGGCCCCGGCCATCACGGCCGGGGCCTTTTGCGCGTCCGGGCGGCGGCCGCTCGCCGGGTCCGTGTGGAGCCTCTTGTCATTTCCCGCAGCCTCGCACACACTGTTCAATATTCTCATCGCGAGGTCCGAAATCTTGAGCACCGCCGCAGCCGCGCCCGACATCCCCGATGCCGCCGCCGATGCGCTTCATGCCCGCGAGGCCGAGGCCTTCGCCGCCGCCCGCCCGGTTTCCCGCCGGCTGGGGCAGGAGGCGCAGGCCCATCTGTACCGCGGCGTGCCCATGCACTGGATGGCCGACTGGCCGACGCCCTATCCGCTGTTCCTGAAGGAAGCCGGCGGCGCCACCCTGGTGGATGCCGACGGCCATGCCTATGCCGACTTCTGCCTGGGCGACACCGGCGCCATGTTCGGCCACTCCCCCGCCCCGGTCGCCGCCGCCATCGCCGCCCAGGCGGCGCGCGGCCTGACCGCCATGCTGGCGTCGGAGGATGCGGCGGTGATCGGCCGGCTGCTGGCGGAGCGTTTCGGCCTGCCGGTGTGGCAGGTCTGCGCCACCGCCACCGATGCCAACCGCTACGCCCTGCGCTGGGCGCGGGCGGTGACGCAGCGGCCGGTGGTGGTGGTGTTCGACGGCTGCTACCACGGCACGGTGGAAGACGCCATGGTGCGCCTCGGCCCGCAGGGGCAGACGCTGCCGCGCCCCGGCCTGCTCGGGCAGGTGCATGATCTGGCGCGGTCCACCCGCGTGGTGCCGTTCAACGACGCCGCAGCGCTGGCCGACGCCCTCGCCCCCGGCGACGTGGCGGCGGTGCTGACCGAGCCGGCGCTGACCAACTGCGGCATGGTGCTGCCGCAGCCGGGCTTCCTGGACGACGTGCGCCGCCTCACCCGCGAGGCGGGGACGCTGCTCATCATCGACGAGACGCATACCTTCTCCACCGGCCCCGGCGGTTATACGCGCACGTATGGGCTGGAACCGGACCTGTTCGTGCTCGGCAAGCCGGTGGCGGGCGGGCTGCCGACGGCGGTCTACGGTGCCTCGGCCGCCATGGCCGAGCGCATGGCCGAGGCCCACGCCCGCGCCTCCGCCGCCGGCGGGCACGGTCACTCCGGCATGGGCACGACCCTGTCCGCCAACCCGCTGCAGCTGGCCGCCATGCGGGCGACGCTGGAGCAGGTGGCCACCCCCGATGCCTTCCGCCGCATGATCGCCCTGGCCAACCGCCTCGCCGACGGGCTGGAGGCGGCCATCGCCCGCGCCGGCCTGCCGTGGACGGTCACCCGCCTGGGCGCCCGCTGCGAAATCCAGTTCCGCCCCACCCCGCCGCGCACCGGCGCCGAGGCCGAAGCGGCCTTCCGGCCGGGGCTGGAACGGGCGCTGCATCTCGCCCTGCTCAACCGGGGCGTTGTCATCACCCCCTTCCACAACATGACACTGTGCAGCCCTGCCACCACCGAGGCCGACGTCGACCGGCTGCTGGCCGCCTTCGACGACGTCCTCCTTCAACTGACCGCCAGGTGATCCTTCCATGAGCCATTTTGCCGACGTTTCGGAGGCGCGCGCCTTCCTGGCCGCCAACCCCGACATCCGCCGCGTCCATCTGCTGTTCACCGACGTGACGGGGGCCTTCCGCGGCAAGGCGGTTCAGGCGCACGAACTGGAAGCCGTCTACCGCACCGGGCGGCCGCTGCCCACCTCCACGCTCTCCATGTCCATCCGCGGCGAGGACGTGCCGGAAGCCGGCCTGCTGTGGGAAGTGGGCGACAAGGACTGCACCCTGCGCCCCATCGCCGGCACGCTGGTGCGCTGCCCGTGGATCGCCGTGCCGACGGCGCAGGTGCTGATGGGCGTCGACCCCGGCAGCGAGCCCGCCATCCACGCAGACCCCCGCGCCGCCCTGGTGCGGGTGACGGAGCGCCTGCGCGCCGACGGCTTCCACCCGGTGATGGCCTGCGAGCTGGAGTTCTACCTGTTCGACCGCGAGCGCGGCCCTCACGGCGAGCTGCAGCCGGCGCGCGGCTACCTGTCCGGCGAGCGGCCGACCCAGAGCCAGGTCTGCCACACCACCGCCATCGAGGACATGGCGCCCTTCTTCGACGAGCTGTACGACTGCGCCGAGGCCCAGGGCATCGCCGCCGAAACCGCCATCAGCGAATTCGCCGCCGGGCAGTGGGAACTCACCCTGCACCACAAGGCCGATCCGCTGCGGGCGGTGGACGAAGGCATCATGCTGAAGCGGCTGGTGAAGGCCATCGCCCAGAAGCACGGCCTGATCGCCAGCTTCATGGCCAAACCGCTGACCAACGAGTCCGGCAGCGGCATGCACGTCCACGTCAGCCTGGCCGACGAGTCCGGCGCCAACCTGTTCGCGGGCAGCGAGGCCGACGGCGGGCCGCTGCTGCGCAAGGCGGTGGCCGGGCTGCTCGACACCATGCAGGACGGGGTGGCGGTGTTCGCGCCCGGCGCCAACAGCTTCCGCCGCTTCCGCGCCGGCTCCTACGCGCCGACCACCAAGACCTGGGGCATCGACAACCGCACGGTGGCGGTGCGCGTCACCAGCGGCGACCCGCAGACCCGCCATATCGAGCACCGCACCGCCGGCGCCGATGCCAACGCCTATGCCGTCGCCGCCGCCGTGCTGGCCGGCCTGCACCACGGCATCACCGAAGGGCTGGCGCCGCCGCCGGCCATCGAAGGCAACGGCTATGACCAGCCGGGCGAGCCGCTGCCCACCGACTGGCGGGCGGCCATCGCCCTGTTCGAGAACAGCTTCGTCATGCGGCGCTACCTCGGCGACGACTTCGTGCGCATCTATTCCTGCGTGAAGCGCTTCGAGTGCGAGGTCTTCCAGGCCGAGGTCTCCGACCGCGACCTGCTGTGGTACCTGCGCGACGCTTGATCGCGGCGGCGGTTTTCGGTCAAGGTCTTCCCAACCATAAAACATCGGGAGGACCTTCGACCATGCCGCAAGCCGATCACGTCATCTGCCTGGACATCGCCGACCCGGCGGAGATGGACGAGGACCTGCGCAAGTACTTCCAGGTCTGCGAGGAGAAGATCGGCTTCGTGCCGAACGTGCTGAAGGCCTACGCCAAGGCGCCCAACAAGCTGCGCACCTTCTCCCGCCACTACAACGAGATCATGCTGGCCGACAGCGGCCTGACCAAGCTGGAGCGGGAGATGATCGCCGTCGCCGTCTCCTGCGCCAACCACTGCTATTACTGCCTGGTGGCCCACGGTCAGGCGGTGCGCCAGCTGTCCGGCGACCCGCAGCTGGGCGAGATGCTGGCCATGAACTACCGCGTCGCGCCGCTGCCGCCGCGCCAGCGCGCCATGCTCGACTTCGCCTGGAAGCTGACGACCGCCCCCATGGACGTGGGCGAGGCAGACCGCCAGGGCCTGCGCGACCTCGGCTTCAGCGACGCCGACATCTTCGACATCGCCGACACCACCGGCTTCTACAACTACACAAACCGCGTCGCCCACGCGACCGAGATGATGCCGAACGCCGAGTACCACGGCCGCAGCCGCTAGCACCGCCCGAGCCGGCGCCCCTTGACCCGGCGCCCTGCCGCCCAAACATCTGCGGGATGCATGCACGCGATTGGGTCAAGGTCACCCGCCAGGGGATCTATGTCGAGCCGGGGGACTTCCATGTCGACCCGTTGCGGCCGGTGCCGCGGGCGGTGGTCACCCATGGCCATGCCGATCACGCCCGCGCCGGTCACGGCGCCACCCTGGCAACGCCCGAGACGCTGGCCATCATGGCGGCGCGCAACGGCGGCAGCCTGAGCGGCGGCGACCCGCTGCCCTATGGCGAGGCGCGGCAGGTGGGCGGGGTGACGGTGCGGCTGGTGCCGGCCGGTCATGTGCTCGGCTCGGCGCAGATCGTCATGGAGTACCGCGGCCAGCGGGTGGTGGTCTCGGGCGACTACAAGCGCCGCCGCGACCCCACCTGCCCGCCGTTCGAGGTGGTGCCCTGCGACGTGTTCATCACCGAGGCCACCTTCGCCCTGCCGGTGTTCCGCCACCCCGACGACCGCCACGAGATCGACCGCCTGCTCGCCTCCCTCCGCCTGTTCCCCGACCGCGCCCATGTGGTCGGGGCCTATGCGCTGGGGAAGGCGCAGCGGGTGATCGCCCTGCTGCGCGAGGCGGGCTGGCAGCGCCCCATCTTCATCCACGGCGCCCTGCAGGCCCTGTGCGACCTCTATGAAGCCCACGGCATCGCCCTCGGCCCGCTGCGCCCGGCGACGGCGGCGGACAAGGCGGAGATGAAGGGCGAGATCGTGATGGCGCCGCCCTCCGCCCTCGCCGACCGCTGGAGCCGGCGGCTGCCCGACCCGGTCACCGCCATGGCCTCGGGCTGGATGCGGGTGCGCGGGCGGGCGCGGCAGAAGGGCGTCGAGCTGCCGCTCATCCTCTCCGACCACGCCGATTGGGACGAGCTGACCCGCACCATCGCCGAGGTGCAGGCCGGCGAGATCTGGGTCACCCACGGCCGCGACGACGCCCTCATCCACCACGCCCGCCAGCACGGGCTGCACGCCGAGGCGCTGCACCTGGAAGGGTATGAGGAGGAACCCACCGACATCGCCGGCGGGGGCGGCTGACCGCCATGCAGCGCTTCGCCGACCTGCTCGACGGCCTCGTCTTCATGCCCAGCCGCACCGGCAAGCTGCGGCTGATCGAGAACTACCTCGCCACCGCTCCCGATCCCGACCGCGGCTACGGCCTCGCCGCCCTCACCGGCGACCTCGACCTCGGCACCGCCAAGCCGGGCGCCATCCGCGAACTGGCAGAGGCGCGCTGCGACCCGACGCTGTTCTACCTCTCCTATGACTACGTCGGCGATCTGGCGGAGACCCTGGCCCTCATGTGGGTGCCGCCGGCCGGCGGCAACGAGCCGCCGCCGCCGCTGTGGGAGGTGGTGGACACGCTGATGGCCGCACCACGCAGCAGCATCCCCGGCCTGCTGGCCGGCTGGCTCGACCGGCTGGACGCCACCGGCCGGTGGGCGCTGCTGAAGCTCATCACCGGCGGGCTGCGGGTCGGGGTCTCCGCCCGCCTCGCCCGTACCGCCTTCGCCCAGTGGGCACAGGTGCCGCTGCACGACGTGGAGGAAGCCTGGCCCTGCGTCCGCCCGCCCTATGCGCCGCTGTTCGCCTGGGCGGCCGGCGGCGACAAGCCGGCGCTGACCGACGTCGCCGGCTTCCGCCCCTTCATGCTGGCGACACCGCTGGAAGAGGCCGACGTGCGGGCGCTGAACCCGCATGACTACGCCGTCGAATGGAAGTGGGACGGCATCCGCGTGCAGGTGGTCGGACGCGCCGGCGACCGCCGCATCTATGCCCGCTCCGGCGACGACATCACCCACAGCTTCCCCGACATCGCCGAGGCCATCGACTTCGACGGCGCGCTGGACGGCGAGTTGCTGGTGCGCGAGGCCGACGGCGCGCCCGCCCCCTTCAACCACCTGCAGCAGCGGCTCAACCGCAAGACCGTTTCCGCCGCCCATCTGCGCAAGTACCCGGCCTTCGTGCGCGCCTACGACCTGCTGCAGGAGGGGACGGACGACCTGCGGCCGCTGCCCTTCGCCGACCGCCGGCGGCGGCTGGAGGCCTTCCTCGCCCGCCCGCGCGACCGCTTCGACCTGTCGCCGCTGCTGCCGCTGACCGCCTGGGACGACCTCGGCCGCCTGCGCGACGAGGCGCGCGAGCGGCGCATGGAAGGCCTGATGCTGAAGCGGTGGGACAGCGCCTATGTCCCCGGCCGCCCCAAGGGACCGTGGTTCAAGTGGAAGCGCGACCCGCTGACGGTGGATGCGGTGCTGCTCTATGCCCAGCGCGGCCACGGCAAGCGGTCGAGCTATTACAGCGACTATACCTTCGGCGTCTGGAAGGGCGACGAACTGGTGCCGGTCGGCAAGGCCTACTTCGGCTTCACCGACGAGGAACTGCGCCAGCTCGACCACTGGATCCGCACCAACACCACCGAACGCTTCGGCCCGGTGCGGGCGGTGCGGCCGGGGCTGGTGTTCGAGGTGGCGTTCGACAGCATCCACCCCTCGCCGCGCCACAAGTCCGGCCTCGCCATGCGCTTCCCGCGCATCAGCCGCATCCGCTGGGACAAGCCGCACACGGAGGCCGACCGACTGGAAGCCCTGGCGACCCTGGTGGTGTGAGGCGCCTCATGCCTCCGGCCGCCGCGGCGCCGAGGCCAGCGGCGCGCCGCCGGTGCCGGGCTCGTACAGGCGGGCGGCGGCGGGGTCGCTTACCGCCACGCTCTGGTCGAGCAGCAGGCGACGACCCTCCGCCCGCAGGCTGCCGAGGCGCAGGGCAAACACCGCCGCCGCCGCCAGACAGGCGGCGCCGCCGAGCGTCACCGTCTGCGGCGCCCCCAGGTGCTGGGCCAGGACGCCGCCGATCAGGGCGCCGAAGGGCATCATGCCCATGAACATCATGGAATAGACCGCCATCACCCGGCCGCGGTAGGCATCGGGCACCATGGCCTGGATCAGGGTGTTCGAGGCGGCATTCTGGATCATCATGCAGAAGCCGGTCGCCGCCAGCAGCGGCAGCGCCACCGCCAGCGACGGCGCCTGGGCGAAGGCCATCAGCATCAGCCCGTAGCCGACGGCGGCGGCAGCGATCCAGCGGCCGAGGCCGCGCACCTGCTGGCGCATGGCAAGCAGCAGGGCGCCGGCCAGGGCTCCGACGCCGATGGCGCTCATCAGCAGGCCGAGGGTGCTGGCATCGCCGCCGAACACCTGATCGGCGAAGATGGGCATGAGCACGATGTAGGGGCTGCCCATCAGGCTGGCGACGCCCACCAGCAGCAGCAGGCCGCGCACCGGCCGGGTGCGGTGGACGTAGGCGAAGCCCTCCCGCATGCGGCTGAGCAGGCCGCCGGTCGGCCGCGGCCGCTCCACCGGCTGGCGGCGCATGGCCAGCAGGGCGGCGATCACGGCCAGATAGCTGGCGGCGTTGATGGCAAAACACCACCCCTCCCCCACCAGCGGCAGCAGGGCGCCGGCCACCGCCGGGCCGACCAGCCGGGCGCCGTTGAACATGGAGGAATTGAGGGCGATGGCGTTGGGCAGGTCGTCGCGCCCCACCATCTCCACCACGAAGGCCTGGCGGGCGGGAATGTCGAAGGCATTGACGGTGCCGAGCAGCGCCGCCACCGTGAAGACGTGCCAGACGTGAACGCTGCCTTCCAGCGTCAGCACCGCCAGCCCGGCCGCCAGCAGCATGGACGCCACCTGCGCCGCCACCATGATGCGGTGGCGGTCGGCGGCATCGGCCACCGCCCCGCCCACCGACGACAGCAGGAACACCGGGATCTGGGTGGCGAACCCCACCAGCCCGAGCAGCGCCGCCGATCCGGTCAGGCGATAGGTCAGCCACGACAGGGCGATGGTCTGCACCCAGGTGCCGATGAGCGACACCAGCTGGCCGGCGAAGAACAGGCGGTAGTTGGAATGCCGCAACGCCCGCAGGGGCGAGGCCCGGCGCGGGGCGGCAGGGGTGGGGGCGGACATGGACGCTCCGTGGACGCAGATGTCCATGCTAAACGCGCAAGGCCCCGCCTGCCTACGGCCACTCCCGTCGCGCCGCCGGAGCCGGCGGCCGTGACGCACGCGGCATCGCCAGCCGGACTCCCGCCCAGGCTGTTGCAAATTCGATTGTCATTGGCATTATGGTGCCGTGGACCGCACCGGCGGTGCCGGTGCGCGCCACGCTCAGGAGAGCGTTCGACGATGCGATTTCGTCGTTTCGTCCTGCGGCTCAAGATAAAGGCGATGAGGATGCACCTCCTCATCGCCCTGACTCTCGAGTAGCAGGGTGGCTGGGCGGGCTTGCGCCCGTTCAGCTACCCTCCTGATAATACCTCAACCGCACCGGATCGCAAGCAGTACTCACGCCTTGGTGCGCTGGAAGATGGAGCCGCCGTGCTCGGCCGCCTCGCGGCCCGGCAGGACCAGGTTCAGCACCAGGCCGACGATGGTGGCAAGGGCCATGCCGGCGATCTTGACGCTGGCTTCCACCGGGGCGCCGTCCACTTCCACCGAGAACGGCACCTGCACCAGGGCGCCGCCGATGCCGATGACCAGGATCACCGAGGCGATGATCAGGTTGCGCTTGCGGCCGAGGTCGATCTGGCGGTCGATCAGCATGCGCATGCCGGAGCTGGCAATGATGCCGAACAGCAGGATCGACACGCCGCCCATCACCGCCGTCGGGATGGTCTGGATCAGCGCCGCGATCTTGCCGACGAAGCCGAACAGAACCGCCAGGCAGGCGGCGCCGCCGATCACCCACACGCTCATGACGCGGGTGATGGCGATGACGCCGATGTTCTCGCCGTAGGTGGTGTTGGGCGGGCCGCCGATGAACGAGGCCAGCATGGTCGCCGCGCCGTCGCCGAGGATGGAGCGGTGCAGGCCCGGCTCCTCCAGGAAGTTGCGGCCGGTCACCTTGCTCAGCACCATCTGGTCGCCGATGTGCTCGGCCAGGGTCACCACCGCCACCGGGGCGACGATCAGGATGCAGGCGAGAAGCTGCGGCCACGGCAGGTAGAAGGCCGGCAGGGAGAACGCGGGCACGGCAAGCCACGGCGCCTGCGCCACCGGGGCGAAGTCGACGATGCCGATGGCCAGCCCGACCACATAGCCGCCGACGATGCCGAACAGGATCGGCACCAGCGCGAACACGCCCTTCAGGAACATGCCGCACAGGATGGCGATCAGCAGCGTCGCCAGGGCGGTGACGAAGTGCGGCGCCGAATAGACGCCCTGCCCCGGCAGGTTCATGGCCATGTCGACGGCGACCGAGGCGAGGCTCAGGCCGATCACCATGATCACCGGGCCGACCACGATGGGCGGCAGCAGGCGCATCAGCCAGCCGATGCCGCCCTTCCAGATGAAGAAGGCGACGACGACGTAGACGGCGCCCGCAACCGCCGCACCCACCATGGCACCGCCGGGACCGGCGATGGAGGCGGCCGAGATGATCGGGGCGATGAAGGCGAACGAGCTGCCGAGATAGGCCGGAATGCGGGCCCGCGTGCACAGGATGTAGAGCAGCGTGCCGAGGCCGCTCGACACCAGCGCCACCGCCGGGTTGAGCCCGGTCAGGAACGGCACCAGGATGGTGGCGCCGAACATGGCGAACAGGTGCTGCAGGCTGAGCACGGCCCAGGTTGCCGGCGCCGGCCGGTCGTGCACGTCCAGGACCACGTCGAGGTCGGCGGCCATGGTGTTATCCCCTCTTGTCGGAACTTTAGGATGAAGATGCGGCGGGGCCGTTCGGTACTCCCGCCGGAGCGGCGGCGCAAGAGAAAACCGCGGCGGAAGAAGCGGTTGATGCAGAACCGCCGGGCTCCGCCAGCCGTTCCCGCGATGGGGGCGATGCACGCTTCCGCCTGCAACCGCCGGAAAGGGAACGCCCGCCATGACCCCCGGTTCCGCCAGCGACGCACCCCCGGCCGGCAACCGCCGCCTGCGCCGCATCCGGCTGTTCCGGCTGATCGACTTCCTGAAGCGGCTGGGAGAACGCATCGGCGCCGACAACCTGAACGTGGTCGCCGCTGGCGTCGCCTTCTACGGTCTGCTGGCGCTGTTCCCGTTCCTGGCGGCGCTCATCTCCGTCTTCGGGCTGTTGGCCGATCCGTCGCGCATCCGGGACCAGATGCAGGCCCTGCACGGCACCGTGCCGCCGCAGGCCTATGAGATCATCGACACCCAGGTGCAGCAGCTGACGCGGGAGGAAGCGACCCTCAGCATCAGCCTGCTGCTGTCGACCACCATCGCGCTCTATTCCTCCACCCGCGGCGTCAAGGCGATCATGGGGGCGCTCAACATCGTTTACGACGTCGGCGAAAGCCGCAACATCATCAAGCAGAACCTGGTCGCCCTCGGCCTCACCGCCGGCACCATCCTCAGCATGGTGGTGGCGCTGATGCTGGTGGTGGTGCTGCCCATCGCCTTCACCGCCGTCGGCGTGCAGGGCAACGTGGCCGCCGACCTGATCCTGGCCGGCCGCTGGCTGCTGATGCTGGCGGGGGTCCTGTTCGGCCTGGGCGTCATCTATCACCTGGCGCCCAACCGGCCGCGCGCCCGCTTCCGGCTGTTCAGCTGGGGCACGGTGGTGGGGGCGGCGTTGTGGCTGGCGGCCAGCATGCTGTTCTCGTGGTACGTGACCAACTTCGCGTCCTACAACGAGACCTACGGCTCCCTCGGCGCGGTGGTGGTGCTGCTGATGTGGTTCTTCGTCGGCGCCTATGCCGTGCTGATCGGCGCCGAAATCGACGCCGAGCTGGAGGATGGCCGCCGCCGGCGCGAGTCGCAGCCGCCCGGCCACCGCCACCCCCACTGACGCCGGCGCCGCCCCACCTGCACGTCTGCCGCGACTGATCCCCCTGGGCAAGTGCCCCCGGCTGTGGGACACTTTGGAGGCGCAGCCGGTCGGGATGGGTGGCAGCGCGCAGAGAGGGGGAGACACAGGCGTGCGACCGTGGATCGTGCGGGCGGCCCTGGTGCTGGCGACGCTCCTTGCCGTCGCGGCGCCGCTGCGGGCGATGGCAGCCGCCGACAGGCTCATCATCGGCACCGAGGGCGATTACGCCCCCTTCAGCTATGTCCAGGCCGACGGCAGCCTCGGCGGGTTCGACGTCGACATGGCCGAGGCCTTGTGCGCCGCCATGCAGGCAACGTGCGAGATCGTCGCGGTGCCGTGGGGCGACCTCATCCCGGCCCTCAACGACCGCCGCATCGACGCCATCATCGCCAGCATGTCGATCACCGAGGAACGCAAGCAGCTGGTGGCCTTCACCAACCGCTATTACCGCACCCCCATGCAGTTCATCGCCCGCAAGGGCTCGCGCATCGACGTCTCGCCGGAACACCTGCGCGGCAAGCGGGTGGCGGTGGAGGCCGACACCACCGCCCACAAGTACCTGCTCGGCCACGGCGAGATCGGCATGGACATGCGCGTCTTTGCCACCCAGTCGGAGGCCAACCGGGCGCTCATGCGCGGCGAGGCCGACCTGCTGATCGCCGACAGCCTGGTGATGTGGGCGCTGACGAAAACGCCGGAGGGCGCCCACTTCGAATTCGTCGGCGCCCCGATCTATGCCGACGAGGGCATCGGCATCGCCGTCCGCCATGGCGACGAGACGCTGCTGCAGGCCCTCAACCGCGCCATCCTGCGGGTCCGCATGGATGGCACCTACGACCGCATCAACGCCAAGTACTTCCCCTTCAGCATCTATTGACCGCCCCTTCCCCCACCCGCCGCACCGGTGGCAACGGCGCCTGCGAGGATACACGGCCATTGCGCCTCAAACTGGCACAGAAGATTCCCCTGCTGGTGGTTCTGGCGACGCTCGTCACCGGGCTGGTGGTGGCCTACGCGGACTATGACCGCGCCGCCCGCGAACTGGCCACCGCCGCCGAGGACCGCCTGGGCGCCCTGCTGGAAAGCCGCCGCCTCGCCCTGGAGGAATACCTGGAGGCCCTGCGCCGCGACCTCCGCAGCCAGGCCACCAACCCGCTGATCGAGGAAGCCTACTCCAGCTTCCTGGTGGGCTGGGACGAGATGGGCGAGCGGGCGCCCGAACGCCTGCGCCACCTGTATGTCGAGGCCAACCCCTACAGCCCGCAGGACCGCGACCGGCTGGATCACCCCAACGACCCGTCCATCTTCAGCCTGGCGCACAACCGCTTCCACCCCCGCCTGCGCCAGTTCGCTCGCGACTTCGGCTATGCCGACATGCTGCTGGTGGATGCCACCGGGCGGGTGATCTACTCGGTCAAGAAACGCCCGGACTTCGCCGTCACCGTAACCGACCGCCCCTTCGCCGCCACCGGCCTGCGGCGCGCGTGGGAAGCGGTGATCGCCACCCACGCCCGCACCCGCGACGCCGACCTGCAGGTGTTCGTCGACTTCGCCCCCTATGAAGCCCACCAGGACCGCCCGGTCGCCTTCCTGGCGGCGCCGCTGCTCGATCCCGCCGGGGCGCTGACCGGGGTGCTGGTGCTGGAAATCCCCACCGACCGCATCAACCGGCTGGTGCAGGCGGCCACCGGCCTCGGCCGGTCGGGCGACGTGTTCATCGTCGGCGCCGACCACATGATGCGCTCCGACAGCCGGGTGTCCGGCCGCAGCACCCTGATGGCGCGGGCGGTGCGCACGGCGCCGGTGGAAGCGGCGCTGGCCGGCACCAGCGGCATCATGGAAAGCGAGGAACTGGGCCCCGACGCCACCCCGACCCGGCTGCTCGCCGCCTATACGCCGCTCGACTTCCTGGGCGCCCGCTGGGCGGTGGTGGCGACCGCCGATCTGGCCGAGGTCCACGCCCCGGTCAGCCGCATGCGCGAACGCGCCATCCTCAGCGGTCTGGCCGTCACCTTCGTGGTCGCCGTGCTGGGCGTGCTGGTGGTGCAGCGGCTGGTGGTGCGGCCGCTGACCGCCGCCACCGCCGCCCTGCGCCGCCTGTCGGCCGGCGACCCGGACATCACCCTGCCGCCGGTGCGCAGCAGCGACGAGGTGGGCGACATCGTGCGCGCCCTCACCGTCTTCCGCGACAACCTGGTGGAACGCGACCGCCTGGCCGCCGCCCATGCCGACGAGATCCGCAACCGCGAGGTCCGCCAGCGACTGGCGGAGGCCATCGAGGCCATTTCCGACGGCTTCGCTCTCTACGACGCCGAGGAACGGCTGGTCATCGCCAACTCCAAGTTCCTCCAGACCTACGGGCCGGGTGCGGAGATGCTGGTGCCCGGCACGCCGTACCTGGAGTTCCTGACCCACGCCGCCGATTCCGGCATGTTCGACGATGCCGTCATCGACCGCGCCGGCTTCATCGCCCGCCGCCTGTCGCAGTTCCGCAACCCCGGCGATGCGGTGGAGCGGCGGCTGACCGACGGCCGCTGGCTGCGCATCGCCGACTTCCGCACCCAGGACGGCGGCACGGTCTGCGTGCGCTCCGACATCACCGAGCACAAGCAGAGCGAGGAACGCTTCCGCGCCATCGTCGAAGGCGCCGCCGACGCCATCATCACCATGGACGGCGACGGCCGCATCGTCGAGTTCAACCGCGCCGCCGAACGCATCTTCGGCCGCCGCCGCGGCGACGTCGCCGGCCGCCTGATCATCGAGACGCTGGTGCCCCAGCCCCTGCGCGCCGGCCATGCCGAGGGCATCCGCCGCTACCTCGAAACCGGCGAGCTGCGCCACCGCGAGCAGCGCATGGAGGCGCTCGGCCTGCGCGCCGACGGCTCCACCTTCCCCATCGAGCTGACCGTCACCCAGATGCCCATGCGCGGCGCCCGCACCTGCGCCGCCTTCATCCGCGACATCACCGACCGCAAGCGGGTGGAGGAGGAACTGGCGGCCTACCGCGGCCATCTGGAAGAACTGGTGGAAAGCCGCACCGCCGCCCAGCGGCAGGCGGAAGAACGGCTCATCACCGCCATCAACACCTTCAAGGGCGGCTTCGCGCTGTATGACGCCGACGAGCGGCTGGTGCTGTGCAACGACCAGGTGCGCGAGTTCATGCCGGAGGTCGACACCCTGCTGCGCCCCGGCATCCCCATGGCGGAGATCACCCGCGCCATCGGCCTCGGCCTCGGCCAGGATGAAAGCTGGGTGGGGGAGCGCCTCACCCTCTACCGCCGGCAGGAAACCTTCCTGGCCGAGCGCCAGCTGCCCGACGGGCGGTGGATCGAAACCATGGTCGACCACACCCCCGACGGCTCCACCCTGTTCGTCATCACCGACATCACCGGCCACAAGCAGGCGGCCGAGGCGCTGCGGGTGGCGCTGGAGCGCGAGCGCGAGCTGAACCAGCTGCAGCGCGAGTTCGTGTCCATGACCAGCCACGAATTCCGCACCCCGCTCGCCATCATCGACGCCTCCACCCAGCGGCTGATGCGCCGGCGGGCGACCCTGGCGGAGGGCGACTTCACCAACCTCGGCACCGAGATCCGCGCCGCCGTCGCCCGCATGGTGGGGCTGATCGACGCCATCCTGTCGGCCTCGCGCCTGGACTCCGGCGAGATCCGCTTCGCGCCGCAGGACTGCGACCTTAAGCGCATCCTGACGGAGGTCTGCCATCGCCAGCAGGCGCTGACCCGCAACCACACCATCGTCTGCGACATCGACGCCCTGCCCGACCGGCTGGTGGCCGACGGCACGCTGCTCGATCAGGTGGCGACCAACCTGCTGGCCAATGCGGTCAAGTACTCGCCCAAGGGCGGCACCGTGCTGGTGCGCGGCTGGCAGGAGGGGCAGCGGGCCCGCGTGGCGGTGACCGACGAAGGCGTCGGCATCCCGGCGGAAGACCTGCCGCGGCTGTTCCAGCGCTTCTTCCGCGCCCGCACCTCCACCGGCATCGCCGGCACCGGCATCGGCCTGCACTTCGTGAAGCGGCTGGTGGAAATGCACGGCGGCAGCGTGTCGGTGCAGAGCATCGAGGGCGCCGGCACCACCTTCACGGTGGACCTGCCGCTGCTGCCGCCCGGCGGCACCGTCGCGTCGCAGCAGCAGGAGGCGGAGACGGCGGACATCGGCTGAGGCGACGGCCGGCAGCACAAACGGGGTGGCGGCCGCTGAGGGGCGGCCGGGAGCAATCGGGGGGAGACGGACCGCATGGCGCGGATCTTGTGCATTGAGGACGAGGCGGCCCTGCGCCGCATCCTGGCCGACGAACTGCGCGACGCCGGGTTCGAGGTGATCGAGGCCGGCGACGGCATCGACGGGCTGGCGGCCATCATCGACCACCGGCCGGACATGGTGCTGTGCGACGTCACCATGCCGGGCATGAGCGGCTATGACGTGCTGGCCCGCCTGCGCGAGCGCGGCGACGCGCTGGCCGACATGCCCTTCGTCTTCCTGTCTGCCCTGGCCGACCGCAAGGACGTCATCGCCGGCCGCCAGCTGGGCGCCGACGACTACCTGACCAAGCCGGTGGACATCGAGATGCTGCTGGCGACGGTGGAGACCCGCCTCGCCCGCGAGCGCCGGCGGGAGGCCCGCGTCGCCGCCGAGCGCGCCGCCGCCACCGACCAGGCCCGCGACAGCGATGCCGTCACCGGCCTGCCGACCCGCGGCGTCTTTCTCGGCGACCTGGGCGCCCTGCTGGCGGCGCGGCCGGACCGGCTGGCGGTGCTGTTCATCGAGATCGACCGCTTCCGCCAGATCGAGGTGGCGACCGGCTTCGACACCGCCGAAGACCTGCTGCGCCAGACGGCGGCCCGGCTGGCTGCCGCCCTGCCGGCCGGCAGCCGCCTCGCCCGCCATGGCGGCGAGCGCTTCGTGGTGGCGCTGACGGCGACCGGCCGGGTGCTCGACATGGCCGAGGATCTGCGCCGCGCCATGGGCGCCCCCTACGAGGTCGGCTGCCGCAAGCTGTTCACCACCGTGTCGGTGGGGGTGGCGGTGTTCCCCGATCATGGCAGCGAGGCCGCCGCCCTGGTCACCCGCGCCGAGGAAGCCGCCCATGCCGCCGCCGAGGACGGTGGCAATGCCTGCCGCATCTATCGCCCGGAACAGGCAGGCAAGCTGCTGGAACGGCTGGAGATCGCCCACGGCCTGCGCGCCGCCCTGGTCAACGACGAGTTCGAGCTGCACTTCCAGCCCAAGGTTGACCTCGCCACCCTCACCCCCATCGGCGCCGAGGCGCTGCTGCGCTGGACCAGCCCCAGCCTCGGCCGGGTGGCGCCGGCGGTGTTCGTGCCGGTGGCGGAGGAAACCGGGCTCATCCTCGACCTCGGCGCCTGGGTGCTGCGCGAGGCCTGCCGCCATATGCGCCGCTGGCGGCAGGCGGGCTTCCCGCCGGCCTTCCGGCTGGCGGTCAACGTGTCGGTGCTGCAGTTCCGCCACCCCGACTTCACCGCCACCCTGCGCGCCGTACTGGCGGAAACCGGCCTCGCCGCCGATGCCCTGGTGCTGGAGATCACCGAAAGCGCGCTCGCCGGCGACGAACCGGCGCTGCTCGCCACCCTGGCGGAGTTGCGCGCCATGGGGGTGCTGCTGTCCATCGACGATTTCGGCACCGGCTATTCCTCGCTCAGCTACCTCGACCGCCTGCCGGCCGACGAGTTGAAGATCGACCAGAGCTTCGTGCGCGGCCTGCCCGACACCGCCG
This sequence comes from Caenispirillum bisanense, assembly GCF_039523075.1. Classification (NCBI taxonomy): domain Bacteria; kingdom Pseudomonadati; phylum Pseudomonadota; class Alphaproteobacteria; order Rhodospirillales; family Novispirillaceae; genus Caenispirillum; species Caenispirillum bisanense. The sequence goes on along the minus strand of NZ_BAAAEP010000021.1, from coordinate 1,047 downwards.
GCAGCCAGACCATCATCAACGCCGTCATCGCCATGGGCCGCGACCTCGGGCTCAAGCTGGTGGCGGAGGGGGTGGAGACGCAGGCCCACAGCGATTACCTGGGCGACCGCGGCTGTCAGGTCGGCCAGGGCTGGCTGTTCGCCCGCCCGCTGCCGCCGGACGACTTCCGCGACTGGGTGCTGGCGCGCCTCGGCACCGAGCCGGCCGCCGCCGACGGGGCGTAGCGGCAGGCGGCGGCGGCTCAGGCCACCACCGTCTCCACCAGCGAGCGGCCGCCGCCGGCCTTGCTGACGCGGATCTGCACGCCGATGCGGTCCACCAGCGCCTGCACGTGGCTGATGACGCCGACCTTGCGGCCGGTCGCCTGCAGCGCCTCCAGGGCCGACAGGGCGACGTCCAGGCTGTCGGCGTCCAGCGCCCCGAAGCCTTCGTCGATGAACAGGCTTTCGACCAGCGCCCGGTCGCCGGACATGGAGGCGAGGCCGAGCGCCAGCGCCAGCGACACCAGGAAGCGCTCGCCGCCCGACAGGGAGCCGACACCGCGCACCTCGTCGCCCATCTCGCGGTCGATCACCTGCAGGTCCAGTTCGCCGCCCGGCGACCGCTGCAGCACATAGCGCGCCGCCAGATCCTCCAGGTGGCGGTTGGCGAGCATCAGCAGGCGGTCAAGCGTCAGGCTCTGGGCGAAGCGGCGGAACTTGTCGCCGTTGGCGGAGCCGATGACGTCGTTGAGCCCGGCCCACAGGTCGCACCGGGCGCGCTGGGCGTCGATGCGGGCGGCCAGATCGTCGCCGCGCGCCCGCTGGCGGGCGTCGTGCTCCAGGCGGGCGCGCTGCTCGGCGCAGCGGCGGCGGGCGTCCTCGCAGGCGGTTTCGGTCTCGCCGGCCCGCACCGCCAGCGCCGCCTCGTCCTCCGCCGGGGCCGGGGTGGCGAGGTGGGCGGCAAGGCCGGCGCGGCGGTCGGCGAGCACCGCCCGCGCCGTGGTCAGCGCATCGTCCAGCCGCCGCAAGCCCTCCTCCGCCGCCGTCAGGGCGGCCTCGTCCTCGG
>NZ_BAAAEP010000020.1:19070-76755 GCF_039523075.1 Caenispirillum bisanense | reverse complement strand
ACTTCCGCGCGCGCGGCGCGGGCGATGAGGCCGAGCGCCGCCTGGCGGGCGGCGGCCATGGCGGCGGCGGCGGTGCGGTCGTCGTCGACCACCAGCAGCAGCGGGCCGCGCCGCGGCTCCGCCCCCAGCGGATTGAGCAGCGGCCGGGCGAGGCCGACGATGATGAGGGCGGCGATCACCAGCCGCAGCAGGATCAGCCACCACGGCGTGCGGGCGGTCACGTCCTCCCGCGCCCGCAGGCCGAGCAGCAGGCGCAGGGCGGGGAACACCATGCGGCGCGGCGCCGGCGGCGTCACCCGCAGCAGGAACCACAGCGCCGGCAGGATGAGCAGGGCGGCCAGCACCCAGGGGGCGGCGAAGGCGAGGGGGCCGAGGGTCCACATTCAGCGCACCTCCGCCATGCGGGCATGCAGGGCGAGCAGCGCCGTCTGCGGCGGCTGGTCGGTGTGATGGACGGCGAAGCTCCAGTCCAGCCCCCGGCACAGGCGGAACAGGGCGTCGCGCTGGGCCTGGAAGCGGCGGATGTAGGCCTCGCGCACGTCCTCGGTGCGGGCGATGAGCAGGTCGCCCTCGCCCTCCGCCCCGGTGAAGCGGATGCGGCCGCGGAAGGGCAGGGTTTCCTCCGCCGGGTCGACCACCTGCATCACATGGCCGCGCAGGCCGCGCCCGGCGAGGGCGCGCAGGGCCGGCTCCAGCACCTCCGGCGGGTCGAGGAAGTCGCCGAACAGCACCACGCTGCCGTGGCGGGTGACCGGCGCGGCGTCGGCCAGCCGGGTCCAGTCGGTGCCCTGGCCGAGCGGCGCCCGCTCCAGCGCCTCCGCCAGATGGGCGAGGGCGGCGTGGCCCATGCCGGGCGGCGGGGCACCGGGCAGCAGCAGGCCGATGCGCTCGCCGCCGCGGTTGAGCAGGGCCGCCAGCGCCACCGCCAGCAGGGCGGCGCGCTCGTGCTTGAGCGGCAGGCGGGGGTCGGAGCGGAAGTCCATGCTGGGGGAGCGGTCGGCCCACACCACCACCGTCTGGGCGGCGGACCATTCGCGCTCGCGCACATAGAGCGGATCGCTGCGGGCCGACTGGCGCCAGTCGATCTGCGTCACGCTGTCGCCGGGCTGATAGCGGCGGTACTGCCAGAACTGGTCCCCCGGCCCGGCGCGGCGGCGGCCGTGGACGCCCGGCGCGACGGTGGCGGCCACCCGCTCCGCCGCCACCAGCAGCGGCGGCAGGGCACTGGCCGCCGCTTCGCCACGGCCGAGAAGGGGGAGGGTCCGGTCCGCCATCGCGCCGCCCGCCGTCAGCCGATCAGCCGGCACAGGCGGGAAATCACCTGTGCGATGCTGACGCCGTCGGCGCGGGCGGCAAAGGTGAGCGCCATGCGGTGCTGCAGGATCGGCCGGGCCAGTGCCAGCACGTCGTCGATGGAGGGGGAATAGCGGCCGTCGATGAGGGCGCGGGCGCGCACCGCCAGCATCAGCGCCTGGCTGGCGCGCGGGCCGGGGCCCCAGGCGACGTGGCGGCGCACGTCCTCCACCTCGCTGGTCTCGGGGCGGCCGGCGCGGACCAGGGTGAGGATGGCGTCGACCACGCTGTCGCCCACCGGAATGCGGCGGACCACCGCCTGCGCCTCCACCAGGTCGGCCGGGGTGAGCACGCGCGGCACCGGCGCCTCCAGCGCGCCGGTGGTGGCGAGCAGCATCTCGCGTTCGGCATCAAGGCCGGGATAGCCGACGTCCACCTGCATGAGGAAGCGGTCGAGCTGCGCTTCCGGCAGCGGATAGGTGCCTTCCTGCTCGATGGGGTTCTGGGTCGCCAGCACGTGGAAGGGACGCGGCAGCGGGTGGCTTTCGCCGGCCACCGTCACCTTCATCTCCTGCATGGCCTGCAGCAGGGCGGACTGGGTGCGCGGGCTGGCGCGGTTGATCTCGTCGGCCATCAACAGCTGGCAGAACACCGGCCCCTTCAGGAAGCGGAAGGCGCGGCGGCCGTTGTCGTCCTCCTCCAGCACCTCGCTGCCGAGGATGTCGCCCGGCATCAGGTCGGGGGTGAACTGCACCCGGCGGTCATCCAGCCCGAGCACGGTGCCGAGGGTGTGGACCAGCTTGGTCTTGGCCAGCCCCGGCACGCCGATCAGCAGCAGGTGGCCGCCGGCCAGCAGGGTGACGAGGCTGTTTTCAATCACGTCTTCCTGCCCGAAGATCACCGCGTTCATGGCGGTGCGGGCGGCGGCCAGACGCTCGGCCAGACGGTCGACGGCGGCGACCGCCTCGGGACCGGCTTCGAGGGCTGCTTCGTTGGAAGGGTTGGTCACGACGGTCTCTCCGCACTACATAGGACACGACAACCCATGGAGGAACGGATGCCCAGGACCAGCGACCAGACCCACGCGGCTGCTCCCGGACACGAGGCCCCCAAGGCCCGGCCTCGCCAGACCATTTGCGGCGACCTCGACATGCGTATCGACCGCAACGGTACCTGGTTCTATCACGGCTCGCCGATCGGCCGGAAGGAACTGGTACGGCTGTTCTCGACAGTGCTCAAGCGCGAGGACGACGGTTCCTATTGGCTTGAAACGCCTGTGGAGAAGGGGAGGATCATTGTCGAGGACGCTCCATTCCTTGCCGTCGAGATGGAGGCTGAGGGGGCCGGACGCAACCGCCGCATCCGATTCCGCACCAATGTCGACGATTGGGTGACCCTGGACGACGATCATCCGCTGCGCGTCGAGCACGATGGGGAAACCGGCGAACCGAGCCCATATGTGCTGGTGCGGCCGGGCCTTGAAGCGCGCATCAACCGTCCGGTGTTCTATGAACTGGTGGAGATGGGCGTCGAGGAAGACGCCGGCGACGAGAAAGGGGTACACTACGGCGTATGGAGCACGGGCACCTTCTTCCCCCTCGGCACCCTGACGGAGACCGACTGAGCCGCGACGCCATCGTGCGCCTGCTGGCGCGCGGTCGCCGGCATGACATGGGCGAGCGGTCCGACGTCGGCATCAACCGGCAGCTGGGCGGCGACCACGACTACGGCCCGGCCATCGATTCCGACCCGCGCGTCACCCGCCGCCCCCCCGGCGACGGCACGACGGTACCCCCCGGCGCCGCCATGGACAGCCGGCCGCAGACGCCGGCCGCCGTGCTGGTGCCGCTGGTGGCGCGGGCGGAGGGGCTGACGGTGCTGCTGACCCAGCGCACCGCCCACCTCAAGAACCACGCCGGCCAGATCAGTTTTCCCGGCGGCCGGTCGGAGGACCACGACGACGGCCCCATCGCCACCGCCCTGCGCGAAAGCCACGAGGAGATCGGGCTTGATCCCGCCCGCGTGGACGTGCTTGGCCGGCTGGACGATTACGTCACCGTCACCAATTTCCGGGTGACGCCGGTGGTCGGGCTGGTGGCGCCGCCGCTGACCCTGGCCCCCGATCCCTTCGAGGTGGCCGAGGTGTTCGAGGTGCCGCTCGGCTTCGTGCTCGACCCGGCCAACCACCAGCGGCACACCTATCAGGTCAAGGGGCGCACCCGCGCCTACTGGGCCATGCCCTACGGCGATCGCTACATCTGGGGTGCGACCGCCGGCATGCTCGTCAATCTGGCGGAGGTTCTTCGACCGTGATCATCCGGCTGCTCGTCCTGCTGCTGCTGCCGATCATCCTCTTCCTGATCTGGCGCCGGATCCGGCGCAGCGAGGACGAGACGGCGGGGCCGCTCGATTACGGCCTGCTCGGGCTGGCGGTGGTGATCCTCATCGGCCTGGGGGCGATGGCGCTGACCCAGGGCGGCGACCCCTCCGACGAATACGTGCCGCCGCGGGTGATCGACGGCCGGGTGGTGCCGGGGCACATCGCTCCCCGGCCGCAGCAGGAGGCGCAATGATCGTGCGCACGGTGGGCGGCGAGGCGACCGGGAAACGGGCCCCGGTCGGCCAGCTGTCGCCGCAGGCCTGGATGCTCGACGACCGCACCCATCGGGTGGTGGCGGCGCTGGCCGCCGGCGGCGCCGAGGTGCGCTTCGTCGGCGGCTGCGTGCGCGACGCCCTGCTGCACCGACCGGTGAAGGACATCGACATCGCCACCCCCGAGCCGCCGGAGGTGGTGATGCAGCGCCTGGCCGATGCCGGCCTGCGGGCGGTGCCGACCGGCATCGACCACGGCACCGTCACCGCCCTGGCCGACGGCATGGCGTTCGAGGTCACCACCCTGCGCCGCGACGTCGCCACCGACGGCCGACGCGCCCAGGTGGCCTTCACCGATTGCTTCCGCGAGGATGCCGGCCGCCGCGACTTCACCATGAACGCCCTGTCGGCCAGCCCCGACGGCGCCGTCTACGACTACTTCGACGGCCTTGCCGACCTGGCGGCGCGCAAGGTGCGCTTCATCGGCCGGGCGCAGCAGCGCATCGAGGAAGACTATCTGCGCATCCTGCGGTTCTTCCGCTTCCACGCCCATTACGGCGTCGGCGACCCCGACCACGATGCCCTGAAGGCCTGCAACGCCACCGCCGAGGGGCTGGTGCAGCTGTCGGGCGAGCGGGTGCGGGACGAGCTGCTGAAGATCCTGCTGGCGCCTTATCCCGCCGATGTCTTCGTCATCATGCGCGGCGAGCGGGTGCTCGACCAGGTGCTGCCGGAGGCCCACGACATCGGCCGCCTGCGGGTGCTGGCGTGGCTGGAAACCACCGGCCTGCGGCGTCCGTGGCTGGCGCCCGACCCGCTGCGGCGGCTGGCGGCGGTGCTGACGGTCAGCCGTCCGCAGGCGCAGGCGGTGGCGGAGCGGCTACGGCTGTCGAATGCCGACCGCGACCGCCTGCTCGACCTGTCCGGCCCCCGCGACGGCGAGCCCGAGCCCGATGCCGCCGCTCCGCCGGCGGTGCAGCGACAGGTGATCTACCGCCTCGGCCAGACCCGCGCCCGCGACCGCATCCTGCTGCTGTGGGCGGCGGAGCGCAGCGCCGAGGGCCACACCAACAGCGCCCGCACCGGCGCCTGGACCCGCCTGCTCGACCTCGCCGCCGAGTGGGTGCCGCCGTCGCTGCCGGTGCAGGGGCGCGATGCCGTGGCCGCCGGCATTCCCCCCGGCCCGGCGGTGGGCGAGGCGCTGCGGACGGCGGAAGCGGCCTGGCTGGCGAGCGACTTCGGCCTCGACCGCGACGCCCTGCTGACCCTGCTGCGGCAGGCGGCCGCGGACGGTGGCGATGGCGGTGGTGAGGGCGGCGATGGCGCGGGCGTGTAATTCCCACGTTGCATTGGCACCGCTGTCATTCGTGTGATAATCATCACTGTGTGGGGGACCGCTCACCGGCAAACTGGCATTCAGGTGGCGGAGTATGCGGGATAGAGACGAGTCATGGCACATCCGGCCAACAGGAACGACGCACGCAACGGCCTGCCGATGAAGAAGATCTGCTTCTTCGGCGACGGGCTGACCTTCGGCGTCGGCGACATCGAGCAGGGCGGCTGGCCCGCCCGCCTGTGCCGCCAGGAGGCCGAGCGGGTGCAGGACCTGCAGGTCTATAATCTCGCCGTCCCCACCCAGACTTCCGCCGACATCGCCGCCCGCTGGCGGGCCGAGGCGGAGCCGCGCCTGACCGGCGTCGTCCGCAGCGGCGTGGTGTTCGGCTTCGGCCTGTCCGACATGGCCGACAGCGACGACCAGGGCATCCGCGTGCCGCTGCCCGAAACCATGGCCTGGGCGGAACGCATCATCGCCGAGGCCAAGGTGTGGCGGCCGGTGCTGTGGATCGGTCCGGCGCCGGTGCTGCGCTCCGCCGAGGCGCGCGACGAGGGCGGCCACTGGGTCGCCTACAGCGCCGCCCGGCTTGCCGCCCTCAACGAAGCCTTCCGCACCCTCGCCGCCGAACTGGCGGTGCCCTACCTCGACCTCTGCGCCGCCCTCGGCGACAACAAGGCCTACCGCCGCGCCCTGGTGGCCGGCGACGGCGTCTACCCCACCCCCGCCGGCCATGCCCTGGTGGCGGAGGCGGTGGCGGCCTGGAGCGCCTGGCACGACTGGTTTCCCCGCCAGCGCACGACGGCTGCCGCCAAGCGCGACCCCAACGCCTTCCAGCCCATCGAATTCCGCCGGGTGGTGAACGAGGACAAGGTGCAGACGGCCATCCTGTGACGGCCGTCCTCCGTTTCCCTCACCCCTGATCCGGGCCTCTACGGCTGCGCCGGTTCCAGCGGCGGCAGGCCGCCCGTCTGGCGCAAGGCCTCGCCGGCGGCCATGGCGGCGGCGATGGCCACGTTCAGCGACCGCATGCCGCCCGCCAGCGGGATCGCCACCCGCAGGTCGGCGGCGGCGTGGACGTCGTCCGGCACGCCGACGCTCTCGCGCCCGAGCAGCAGGGTGTCATCCGGCCGCCACTGCATCTGCGTATGACCGACGGCCCCCCGCGTGGTGAGCAGGACCAGCCTGCCCGGCCCACCCGGACGGGTGGTTCGCGAGTCGAGGAAGCGCGCCCAGGAGGCGTGCCGTACCACCTCCACCCGGTCCAGGTAATCCATACCGGCGCGGCGCATGCGGCGGTCGTCGAACAGGAAGCCGCAGGGCTCGATGATGTCGCAGGCGAGGCCGAAACAGGCGCAGAAACGCAGGATGGTGCCGGTGTTCTGGGGGATGTCGGGCTGATAGAGGGCGATGCGCATGGCGATGAACGATTCGAAAGGTAAAGGTGGACAAGGCTGGGGAGGTGTTAGGCCCTTTTCAAGGGGCAGGTTTTCGATTATACCGCCCCGGTCGCCGGACCCCCCTTTTGCGCGGTCGGGGGCCTGTTAGCAGGGGCCGGCGCTAATCGCTAGAGGATGGCCGCGCAAAAACAACCACGGTCGGTCCGAAGTCCCCCGCGACGGGCCGTCAACGTCAAGGAAATGCGTGCCCCCCAGTGCGCAACGAGAGGGTAACTGAGCATGGCTGATACGGCACATACCGCTCATGGCTCCTCCGAGGGCGAAAGCCGCCGCGATTTTCTGCTGTATGCGACCACCGCGGTCGGCGTCGTCGGCGCCGGTCTTGCGGCGTGGCCGTTCATCCACAGCATGAATCCGGCCGCCGACGTTCTGGCGCTGTCGTCCACGGAAGTGGACCTGTCGCCCATCGAGGAGGGCCAGGCGATTACCGTCACCTGGCGCGGCAAGCCGGTGTTCGTGCGCTACCGCACGGCCGCGGAGATTGAAGAGGCCCGCAACGTCAACGCCGGCGAACTTCGTGACCCCGAGACGGACGAGCAGCGCGTCCAGAAGCCCGAATGGCTGATCGCCATCGGCATCTGCACGCACCTCGGCTGCGTCCCGCTGGGCCAGAAGCCGGGCGAGCCGCGCGGTGAGTACGGCGGTTACTTCTGCCCGTGCCACGGGTCGCACTACGACACCTCCGGTCGCATCCGCAAGGGTCCCGCTCCGCTGAACCTGCCGGTTCCGGAGTACGAGTTCATCGAGGACCTGCGGATCCGCATCGGCTAAGGGGCAGTTTCCATGAGCGAACTGAACACCAACAATCGCGCGCTGAAGTGGCTGGAGGCGCGCCTGCCGATCGTGTCGTTCGTCGACCATTCGCTCGGCACCAAGTACCCGGCTCCGAAGAACCTGTCCTACTGGTGGAACTTCGGCTCGCTGGCGGGCATCGTGCTGGTCATCATGATCCTGACCGGCCTGTTCCTGGCGATGAACTACACGGCGCACGTCGACTACGCCTTCAATTCCGTCGAGCGCATCATGCGCGACGTGAACTACGGCTGGCTGATCCGCTACATCCACATGAACGGCGCGTCGATGTTCTTCATCGTCGTGTACATCCACATCTTCCGCGGCCTCTACTACGGCTCCTACAAGCCGCCGCGCGAAGTGCTGTGGTGGCTCGGCCTCGTCATCCTGCTGCTGATGATGGCCACCGCCTTCATGGGCTACGTGCTGCCGTGGGGCCAGATGTCCTTCTGGGGCGCCACCGTGATCACCAACCTGTTCTCGGCCTTCCCGGTCGTCGGTGATTACATCGTGACCCTGCTGTGGGGCGGCTTCTCGGTCGATAACCCGACGCTGAACCGCTTCTTCGCGCTGCACTTCCTGCTGCCGTTCGTCATCGTCGGCGTGGTGATCCTGCACATCTGGGCGCTGCACCAGGCGAAGTCGAACAACCCGCTCGGCATCGACATGAAGGGCCCGAACGACGCGATCCCGTTCCACCCGTACTACACGATCAAGGATCTGTACGGCCTGGGCGTGTTCATGCTGTTCTTCATGTACTTCGTGTTCTATGCCCCGAACTACATGGGCCACCCGGACAACTACATTCCGGCCAACCCCATGGTGACCCCGCCGCACATCGTGCCGGAATGGTACTTCCTGCCGTTCTATGCCATCCTGCGTGCGGTGCCGGACAAGCTGGGCGGCGTGCTGCTCATGTTTGCGGCCATCCTGGTGCTGGCGGCCCTGCCGTGGCTTGACACCTCCAAGGTGCGTTCGGCGGCCTTCCGTCCGATCTACAAGTGGTTCTTCTGGCTGTTCGCGGTCGATGCCGTCGTGCTCGGCTACATCGGCGCCATGCCGGCCGAAGAGCCCTATGTGACCATCGGCCAGATCGCCACCGCCTACTACTTCCTGCACTGGATCGTGCTGCTGCCGCTGATCGGCTGGTTCGAGAAGCCGCGGCCGTTGCCGGAAAGCATCTCGGCCGCGGTCCGCAAGGGCACTCCGGTGAACGCCGGCGCGACGGAGAAGGTGTGATGCGCAAGATCCTGATCAACGCCGCCGCCGCCATCGGCCTGTCCGTGGTCACCGCCTCCGGTGCCATGGCGGCCGGGGGAGTGAAGGTTCCCAGCGAAAGCTGGACCTGGGACGGGCTGTTCGGCTACTACGACAAGGCGCAGCTGCAGCGCGGGTTCCAGATCTACAACGAGGTCTGTGCCAGCTGCCACTCGCTGAAGCTGGTGGCCTACCGCAACCTGATGGAAATCGGGCTGACCGAGGACCAGGTGAAGGCGATCGCCGCCGAGAAGGAGGTCGAGGACGGCCCCGACGACGAAGGCGAGATGTTCTTCCGCCCGGCCCTGCCGTCTGACCGCTTCGTGCCGCCGTTCCCGAACGAGAACGCGGCCCGCGCGGCCAACGGCGGCGCCCTGCCGCCGGACCTGTCGCTGATCACCAAGGCGCGCATGGGTGGCCCGAACTACATCTACCACCTGCTCCTCGGTTACCACGAGGAGCCGCCGGCGGGCTTCGAGCTTGGCGCGACCCAGTACTACAACGAGTACTTCCCGGGTCACGCCATCGGCATGCCGCCCCAGCTCATGGAAGGGCTGGTGGACTATGCCGACGGCACCGAAGCCTCGGAAGAGCAGCTTGCCCGCGACATCACCGCCTTCCTGAACTGGGCCGCCGAGCCCGAGCTGGAAGCGCGCAAGTCGCTCGGCATCAAGGTCATGCTCTTCCTGCTGGTGCTGACCGCCATGCTGTACGCGCTCAAGCGCAAGATCTGGGCGAACGTCGACCACTGACGCCCGGGTCGGTGATCCGCCCTCGGGCGGGCACTGGGGAAAACTTGATGGCCGCCGCTCCGCAAGGGGGGGGGGGCTTTCCCTTTTCAAGCGCGGCCGCCGCCGGTAAAACACCTGGGCGCGCAGCCCGCCGCCGCCATCGCCGCCGACCGCGACGGCAGCGGCGGCCGGCGGCGCGGCATTCCTCGGTCAGGCCCAACGGAGCTTCAGCATGGCGGACGGTCACACCAAGCCGGTTCTCGGCATCATCGGCGGCAGCGGCGTCTACGACATCGACGGCCTGACCAACACCCGCTGGGAAACGGTGGAGAGCCCCTTCGGCGCGCCGTCGGACCAGCTGCTGTTCGGCGAGCTGGACGGCCAGCCGCTGGTGTTCCTGCCGCGCCACGGCCGCGGCCACCCGCGCCCGCCGTCGGAACTGAACTACCGCGCCAACATCGACGCCCTGAAGCGGGCCGGGGTGACCGAGATCCTGTCGGTGTCCGCCGTCGGCTCGCTGAAGGAGGAACTGGCGCCGGGCACCTTCGTCATCGTCGACCAGTTCATCGACCGCACCTTCGCCCGCCAGAAGAGCTTCTTCGGCACCGGCTGCGTCGCCCACGTCTCCATGGCCCATCCGTTGTGCGGCCGCCTCGGCGACGCCTGCGAGGCGGCGCTGCAGGAGGCCGGCATTCCCTATGCCCGCGGCGGTACCTATCTGGTGATGGAAGGGCCGCAGTTCTCCACCAAGGCCGAGAGCGAGCTGTACCGTCAGTGGGGGTGCGACGTCATCGGCATGACCAACATGCCCGAGGCCAAGCTCGCCCGCGAGGCGGAGATGTGCTACGCGACCGTCGCCATGGTCACCGACTACGACTGCTGGCACCCCGACCACGACGCGGTGACGGTGGAGGCGGTGATCAAGGTGCTGCTGGCCAATGCCGACAAGGCCCGCGCCCTGGTGAAGACCGCCGCGCCCAAGCTGCGCGACCGCGCCGGCCCCTGTTCCCACGGCTGCCACACGGCGCTGGAACACGCCCTCATCACCGCGCCCGACAAGCGCGACCCCGCCGTGCTGGCGCAGCTTGACGCCGTCGCCGGCCGCCTGCTGAAGGCTTGAGGAGAGACACCGCATGAAGGTCCAGGGCACGCCCACCCGCACCATCTGGCCGAACGCCGACGGCAGTGTCGGGATCATCGACCAGACCAGGCTGCCGCACGCCTTCGTCCCCTGCACCCTGCGGTCCATGGAAGACGCGGCGGCGGCGATCAAGGACATGCTGGTGCGCGGCGCGCCGCTGATCGGCGCCACCGCCGCCTACGGCATGGCGCTGGCGATGCGGGCCGATGCCTCCGACGCGGCGCTGCAGGCGGCCCATGACACCCTCTACGCCACCCGCCCGACGGCGGTGAACCTGCGCTGGGCGCTGGCCGACATGCTGCGCACCCTGCGACCGCTGCCGCCAGCGGAGCGCGCCGCTGCCGCCTGGGCCCGCGCCGCGGCCCTGTGCGACGAGGACGTGGCCATCAACGAGGCCATCGGCGATCACGGCCTGGCGGTGTTCCAGGCGGCGTGGGAGAAGAAGGGGCGTCAGGGCCGGCTGGAGATCCTCACCCACTGCAACGCCGGCTGGCTGGCGACGGTGGACTGGGGCACGGCGCTGGCGCCGATCTACAAGGCGCACGATGCCGGCATTCCGGTGCATGTGTGGGTGGACGAAACCCGCCCGCGCAGCCAGGGCGCCAGCCTGACCGCGTGGGAGCTGAACCAGCACGGCGTGCCGCACACGGTGATCGTCGACAACGTCGGCGGCCATCTGATGCAGCATGGCATGGTCGACCTGTGCATCGTCGGCACCGACCGCACCACGGCGACGGGCGACGTCTGCAACAAGATCGGCACCTACCTGAAGGCGCTGGCCGCCCACGACAACGGCGTGCCGTTCTACGTCGCGCTGCCGAGCCCCACCATCGACTGGTCCATCCGCGACGGCCTGAAGGAAATCCCCATCGAGGAACGGGCCGGCGAGGAAGTGTCGGTCATCACCGGCCGCACCGCCGACGGCGCGGTGGTGTCGGTGACCGTCACGCCGGAAGGCAGCCCGTGCGGCAACTGGGGCTTCGACGTCACCCCGGCCCGCTACGTCACCGCCCTGATCACCGAGCGCGGCGTCTGCGCCGCGACCGAGGACGGGCTCGTCGGCCTGTTCCCCGACCTCGCCGCCGCCGCCCGGGCGGCCGAGTAGGGGGACGCGGCCGCCATGCCCTACGTCAACGTGCAGATCACCAAGGGCGCCACCCGCGATCAGAAGAAGGCGCTGGTGGAGTCCATCACCGCCGCCCTGGTGGAGCACCTCGGCAAGCAGCCGGAGCACACCCACATCGTCATCCAGGAGATCGAGGAGGACGACTGGGGCTACGCCGGCATGCTGACGTCGGACTGGAAGCGCCGGCAGGCCGCCTCCGACTCCTGATCCCTTCCCCGCCTGCGACGGAACAGCCCGTGACCCTTCTCGCCCTGCGCAACCAGCTCGTCGACCTTGCCACCGGCCTCGCCCGCAAGGGGCTCAACCGCGGCACCGCCGGCAATGCGTCGCTGCGCATCGATGCCGACCGCTTCCTCGTCACCCCGTCGGGCGTCGAGCCGCACCTGCTGAAGCCGCAGGACATGGTGGCGATGGAGATGGACGGCCGCTTCTCCGGCCCCCGCCTGCCGTCCAGCGAATGGCGCTTCCACCGCGACATCCTGGCGGCGCGGCCGGAGGTGGCTTGCGTCGTCCACACCCATGCGCCGTTCTGCACCACGCTCGCCTGCCTCCGCCTCGGCATCCCGGCCTTCCACTACATGGTGGCGGCGGCCGGCGGCGCCGACGTGCGCTGCGCCCCTTACGCCACCTTCGGCACCCAGGCCCTGTCCGACCACGCCCTGGCGGCGCTGGAGGGGCGCAAGGCCTGCCTGCTCGCCCACCACGGCATGATCGTGGTCGGCGACACCCCGGCCCGCGCCCTGAAGCTGGCGGTGGAGCTGGAGGAACTGGCGGAACAGTACTGGCGCATCCTGCAGATCACGCGCGAGCCGCCGCTGCTGGACGCCGCCGAGATGGAGCGGGTGCTGGACAAGTTCCGCACCTACGGCCAGCCGCGCAGCGCCGACGCCGAGTCGATGGCGGAGTAGGGACCTCACGCGCCGGGCGGCCGCTCCTCGCGGCCTTGGCTCACGCCGCATGAGCGGCGGCGCGCGGTCGCTTGTTACTCAGGCTGCCTTGATCTGAAGCGATCAAGGCAGCGCCCTCAAGCGCCGGGCGGCCGCTCCTCGCGGCCTTGGCTCACGCCGCTTACGCGGCGGCGCGCGGTCGCGCTTGCCAAGCTGCCATGAGGTGCCCTCATGGCAGCTTGGTATCTGTCTGCCCTAGCGCCGCCGCTTCTTGGGCGGCTTCTGCATCTTCTGCGGCATGCCGCGACGGGTGGACGGCGGATTGGGGGCGGTGGGCAGTTCCAGCTCGCTCGCCTCCAGACGCTTGATCTCGTCGCGCAGGCGGGCCGCTTCCTCGAACTCCAGGTCGGCGGCGGCGGCGATCATGCGCTTGCGCATGTCGTCGATGGTGGCCCGCAGGTTGTGGCCGACCAGATGCGGCATGTCCGGATCGCCGGTGGAGACGGTGACGTAATCGTGCTCCGACACGTCCGACAGCACGTCGGAGATGCGCGCCTTCACCGACTCGGGCGTGATGCCGTGGGCGGCGTTGTAGGCCTGCTGCTTCTCGCGCCGGCGGTTGGTTTCGTTGATGGCCCACTCCAGGCTGTCGGTCATCTTGTCGGCGTAGAGGATGACGCGGCCTTCGACGTTGCGGGCGGCGCGGCCGATGGTCTGGATGAGCGAGGTCTTGGAGCGCAGGAAGCCTTCCTTGTCGGCATCCAGGATGGCGACCAGGGCGCATTCCGGGATGTCGAGGCCCTCGCGCAGCAGGTTGATGCCGATGAGCACGTCGAAGGCGCCGAGTCGCAGGTCGCGGATGATCTCGATGCGCTCCAGCGTGTCGACGTCGGAGTGCATGTAGCGCACCCGCACCCCCTGTTCCGCCAGATACTCGGTCAGGTCTTCGGCCATGCGCTTGGTCAGGGTGGTGACCAGCACCCGCTGGCCCTTGGCGGCGCACTGGCGGGCTTCATACAGCAGGTCGTCCACCTGCTTCTCCACCGGGCGGATGTGGCAGATGGGGTCGATCAGGCCGGTCGGGCGGATGACCTGTTCGGTGAACACGCCGCCGGTCTGTTCCAGTTCCCACGGGCCGGGGGTGGCGGAGACGAACACCGTCTGCGGCCGCATGGTGTCCCATTCCTCGAACTTCAGCGGCCGGTTGTCCTTGCACGACGGCAGGCGGAAGCCGAATTCGGCCAGGGTGTGCTTGCGGGCGTAGTCGCCGCGGAACATGCCGCCGATCTGCGGCACCGTGACGTGGCTTTCGTCGACGAAGCACAGGGCGTCTTCCGGCAGGTACTCGAACAGGGTCGGCGGCGGCTCGCCCGGGGTGCGGCCGGTGAGGAAGCGGCTGTAGTTCTCGATGCCCTTGCAGTGGCCGGTGCTTTCCATCATCTCCAGGTCGAAGCGGGTGCGCTGCTCCAGCCGCTGGGCTTCCAGCAGCTTGCCGGCCGCCGTCAGTTCCTCGAGTCGCGCCGTCAGTTCCGCCTTGATGCCCTTGATGGCCTGCGACAGGGCGGGGCGCGGGGTGACGTGGTGGCTGTTGGGGTAGATGGTGGTCTGGGTCATGCTGCCGCACTTCTCGCCGGTCAGCGGGTCGAACTCGGTCAGCGCCTCGATCACGTCGCCGAACAGGGAGATGCGCCAGGCGCGGTCTTCATAGTGGGCGGGGAAGACTTCGATGACATCGCCGCGCACCCGGAAGGTGCCGCGCGAGAACGCGGCATCATTGCGCTTGTACTGCAGTTCCACCAGCTGCTTGATGAAATCGCGCCGGTCGAGCGTCTGGTCGACGGCCAGCCTGATGGTCATGCGCGAATAGCTCTCGACCGAGCCGAGGCCGTAGATGCACGACACCGAGGCAACGATGATCACGTCCCGCCGCTCCAGCACCGCGCGGGTGGCGGCGTGGCGCATGCGGTCGA
Organism: Caenispirillum bisanense; assembly: GCF_039523075.1. Taxonomy (NCBI): domain Bacteria; kingdom Pseudomonadati; phylum Pseudomonadota; class Alphaproteobacteria; order Rhodospirillales; family Novispirillaceae; genus Caenispirillum; species Caenispirillum bisanense. The sequence continues at coordinate 62,173 of NZ_BAAAEP010000020.1, read as the reverse complement.
TCTGCTCGTTGATGCTGGCGTCCTTCTCGATGTAGGTGTCCGTCCGCGGCACATAGGCCTCGGGCTGGTAGTAGTCGTAATACGATACGAAGTATTCGACGGCGTTGTCGGGGAAGAACGCCTTCATCTCGCCATACAGCTGGGCCGCCAGGGTCTTGTTGGGGGCCAGCACCAGCGCCGGCCGCCCGGTCGCCGCGATGACCGAGGCCATGGTGAAGGTCTTGCCCGAGCCGGTGACCCCCAGCAGCACCTGGTTGCGCTCCTGCTGGCCGATGCCCTCCGTCAGTTCGGCGATGGCGGTCGGCTGGTCGCCGGCCGGGGTGTAATCCGACGCAAGGCGGAACTCGGCGCGCGGCCCGGCGGCCGGGCGCTGGTACATGGGCAGGACGACGGTCATGGCGAACGCGCACCTCTCGGTTCGATGAATGTTCACGAACCGCAAAGGTGGGCCGAACCGCCGCCGTGATCAATAGGAAGCGGTGCGCTGCGGGATCAACAGGCAGCCGAATGCGGCCGGATCAACAAGCCGCGGACCGCGGCGGGATCAATACCGCAGCGGCACGCTGATGGTCAGGGCGCCGGCGGGCGGCACCTCGAAGGCGGCGTCATCGAATCGGGCCTTGCGCGGATCGTCGGCGTTGGAGACGCCTTCGCCCTCGATGGCGAACAGGCCGAACACGCGGTCGAGGCGGCCGTTCTCGTTCTCGTCGTGCAGCACCCGCACGGCATAGCGGCGGCCCGGTTCCAGCCCGTCGAACACGGCGGTGACGCGGCCGGGGGCGGCGGGCAGTTCCTGCTCCAGCACCGGCTGGCTGGTGCGGTCGCGGCCGGCGAAGGCGGCCGGGTCTTCATAGATCGCCACCCGCACCATGCCGCGGTCGCTCTCCACATGCTCGGCCCGCACCTTCAACTGCACGCCGTCGGTGAGGGCGGCGGACTGTTCCGCGCGCGGGGCGGCAAGGGGCGCCAGAATGGCCGCCAGGGCGGCCAGGGCGAGCGGTCGGACGGGGATCCGGCAGCGGGTCATCGGGCGGGTCATCAACGGCTGGTTGGGGGATCGGGGAACGGCCCCCCTGATGCCGCGGAACCGTGGCGAGAGTATGGCAGAGGCCGCACCGCCATGCGCTCGCGCCCCTTGCACGGGACGGGCTGCGGACGTAGTGTTTCGCCGCGTTTTTCCACCGCCCGCCGTTGCGACGGCCCTTCGACAGTCAGAGGGACTATCATGTCGATCATCGCCAAGCGTCTGTCCGCCATCAAGCCGTCGCCGACCATCGCGGTGACCCAGAAGGCCGCCGAGCTGAAAGCGGCCGGGCGGGACGTCATCGGCCTGGGCGCCGGCGAGCCCGACTTCGACACCCCGGACAACGTGAAGGCCGCCGCCAAGGCCGCCATCGACCGCGGCGAGACCAAGTACACGGCCGTCGCCGGCACGCTCGCCCTGCGCAAGGCCATCTGCGCCAAGCTGGAGCGCGAGAACGGCCTGAAGTATGTGCCCGACCAGATCACCGTCGGCTGCGGCGGCAAGCAGACCATCTACAACGCCATCATGGCGACCGTGGAAGCCGGCGACGAAGTGATCATTCCGGCGCCGTACTGGGTCAGCTACCCCGACATCGTGCTGCTGGCCGGCGGCACCCCGGTGTTCGTCGCCTGCGGCGAGGAAGCCGGCTTCAAGCTGACCGCCGCCGACCTGGAAAAGGCCATCACGCCGAAGACCAAGTGGCTGGTCCTGAACTCGCCGTCCAACCCGACGGGCGCGGCCTATTCCGCCGCCGACCTGAAGGCGCTGGCCGAGGTGCTGCTGAAGCACCCGCACGTCTGGATCATGACCGACGACATGTACGAGCATCTGGTCTACGACGGCTTCCAGTTCGCCACCATCGCCCAGGTGGAGCCGAAGCTGTATGACCGCACGCTGACGCTGAACGGCGTGTCCAAGGCCTACAGCATGACCGGCTGGCGCGTCGGCTATGCCGCCGGCCCGGCCGAGCTGATCAAGGCCATGAACAAGATCCAGAGCCAGTCGTCCACTCACACCAGCTCCGTCTCGCAGGCGGCCGCCGTCGAGGCGCTGAACGGCCCGCAGGACTTCCTGGGCGAGTGGCGCACCGCCTTCGCCGCCCGCCGCGACCTGGTGGTGAAGATGCTGAACGAGGCGCCGGGCCTGACCTGCCGCACCCCGGAAGGCGCCTTCTACGTCTACCCGAGCTGCGCCGGCGTGCTGGGCAAGAAGACCCCCGACGGCCGCGTCATCGAAACCGACAGCGACTTCGCCGAAGCGCTGCTGGAGGCCGAGGGCGTGGCGGTGGTGCAGGGCGTGGCCTTCGGCCTGTCGCCGTACTTCCGCATCTCCTACGCCACCAGCGAAAAGGCGCTGACGGAAGCCTGCACGCGCATCCAGCGCTTCTGCGCCAGCCTGGCGTGATGATCCCGCTGCGGTGATCCCGGTGATCGCCGCAGCATCGCTTTCGGCCGGGCGTGCGGTGCGCGCCCGGCCTTTTGCTGCCTGAGGGCCGCCGCGGTCACGGCGGGCAGTAGCCTAGAAGATGCCGAGCAGACCTTCGCCGGCGGGGGACTGCGGCCTTGTCGGCGCGGCAGGCGCCTGGGGAATGGGCAGATCGTCCTCCGCCTCCGCCTCCGCCGCCGGTCCCTGCGCCGCCGTGCGGGCGTCGGGCACCTGCGGGCCGGCGACGCCGGGGGTGAGGCGGCGCACGCCGGCGGCATCGACGGTGGTGCGCTCGGCGGCGGCGCAGCGGAACAGCGAGCGGTGCGGCTGCAGCACCGTGCAGTGGAGCAGGTCGCTGCTCTCGTAGACGGCGACGCGGCCGGTTTCGGCGCAGACGGCATCGGCCATGGCCTGTACCTGCTCGCGCGTCGCGTTCATGGTGTTGTAGCAGATCGCCGGCCGGTCGAAGGTGGACGAGCCCCAGGTGGTCAGCGTGCCGGCTTCGCGCCGCATGTCGATGTAGGGCTCGGGCGCGCAGGCCGACAGGCCGCCGGCAAGGGCGGCGGCAAGGGCAACGGCGGCGGCGCGGGGCATGGCTGGCATCCTCGGGTGGACTCCTGCTGACGACGCTCCCTGTTGTAGGGGATCGCGCGGCAATGGGCTAGACTGCGCGTGGAGAAACGGGAAAACCCGTCGCCGGAGGATCTGCGTCCCATGAATCTGTCCACCAAGCTCGCCGCCCGAGCCGCCGAGGGGCGCCCCATCCGGGTCGGCCTGATTGGCGCCGGCAAGTTCGGCACCATGTTCCTCGCCCAGGCCCGCCGCACGCCGGGCCTGCACGTGATGGCGGTGGCCGACCTGTCGCCGCCGCGCGCCCACGCCGCCCTGCGCGCCGCCGGCTGGAGCGCCGAGCAGGCGGAGGCCGGATCGTCGGCCAAGGCCCTGCGCCACGGCTCCACCTGGATCACCGACGATGCCGAGGCGCTGATCGCGGCGGGCGGCATCGAGGTGGTGATCGAGGCCACCGGCCACCCGGAAGCCGGCCTGCGCCACGCCGCCCGCTGCCTGGAGCACGGGCGCCATGTGGTGATGGTGAACGTGGAGGCCGACGTGCTGGCCGGGCCGCTGCTGGCCCGCCGCTTCGGGGCCGCCGGGCTGGTCTATTCCATGGCCTACGGCGACCAGCCGGCGCTGATCTGCGAGCTGGTGGACTGGGCCCGCACCTGCGGCCTGGAGGTGGTGGGCGCCGGCAAGGGCACCAAGTACCTGCCGGACTACCATGCCTCCACCCCCGATACGGTGTGGGAGCATTACGGCCTGACGCCCGAACAGGCCGCCGCCGGCGGCATGAATGCCAAGATGTTCAACAGCTTCCTCGACGGCACCAAGAGCGCCATCGAGATGGCGGCGGTCGCCAATGCCACCGGCCTGGGCGTGCCGGCCGACGGTCTCGGATTCCCGCCGGTCGGCTGCGACGACCTGCCGGCGGTGCTGAAGCCGCGCGCCGACGGCGGCGTGCTGGAGCGGGCCGGGATGGTGGAAGTGGTGTCCAGCCTGCAGCGCGACGGATCGCCGGTGGCGGGCGACCTGCGCTGGGGCGTGTGGGTGACCTTCGCCGCGCCCTCCGACTACGCCGCCCGCTGCTTCGCCGAGTACGGCCTGCGGACTGACGACAGCGGCCGCTATGCGGCGCTGTGGCGGCCCTACCACCTGATCGGGCTGGAACTGGGTGTGTCGGTGGCTGCCGCCGCCCTGCGCGGCGAGCCGACCGGCCATTCCACCGCCTTCCGCGGCGACGTGGTGGCGGTGGCCAAGCGCGATCTGGCGGCCGGCGAGGTGCTGGACGGCGAGGGCGGCGCCACCGTCTGGGGCCGCCTGATGCCGGCGGAAACCTCGGTCGCCGCCCGCGCCCTGCCCATGGGGCTGGCCCAGGGGGTCACCCTGACGCGGCCGGTGGCGGCAGGGCAGGTGGTGAGCCGCGATGCCGTGCGGCTCGATCCTTCCGCCCTGGCGGTGCGGCTGCGCCACGATCTGGAGACCGCCTTCTGCGCTCTGCCACCGGAAGACGAGGGTTTGCCGACCGCCGGTTGATCGGCCGGTGCCGCCGTGCGCGCCGGCGGCGGAACCGCGCGGCGGCGGCGCCTGTCGCGTTGCGCCGGCGGCGGGAGGCGACTACTCTGCCCGGATTACGGCCTTTGACAGGATTTGGGGATCCGGAATGACCGAGGGGAAGACGTTTCGTCTGGTGACGCGCAGCGACTTCGACGGCCTGGTATGCGCCATGCTGCTGAAGGAACTCGGGATGATCGACGACATCAAGTTCGTCCACCCGAAGGACATGCAGGACGGCAAGATCGACATCTCCGACCGCGACATCACCACCAACCTGCCCTATGTGGAGGGCGTGCATCTGGCCTTCGACCATCACCTGTCGGAGACCCTGCGCGTCGGCAAGCGCGACAACCACATCATCGACCCCGATGCCCCCTCGGCGGCGCGCGTGGTCTATGACTACTTCGGCGGCAAGGCCAAGTTCCCGCGCATTTCCGACGAGATGATGGAGGCGGTGGACCGCGGCGACTCCGCCAACTTCACCAAGGACCAGGTGCTGAACCCCACCGGCTGGGACCTGATGAACTTCATCATGGACGCCCGCACCGGCCTCGGCCGTTTCCGCACCTTCCGCATCTCCAACTACCAGCTGATGATGGAGCTGATCGACTACTGCCTCGATCACGACATCACCAAGGTGCTGGAACTGCCGGACGTGCGCGAGCGCACCGACCTTTATTTCGAGCACGCCGAGAAGTTCAAGGACCAGGTCACCCGCTGCGCCACCGTCCACAAGAACCTGGTGGTGCTCGACCTGCGCAACGAGGACACCATCTGGGCCGGCAACCGGTTCATGATCTACGCCCTGCTGCCGCAGACCAACATCTCCATGCATGTCATGTGGGGCTTCCAGAAGCAGAACACCGTCTTCGCCGTCGGCAAGAGCATCTTCGACCGCTCGTCGAAGACCAACGTCGGCAAGCTGATGCTGGAATACGGCGGCGGCGGCCACATGGCGGCCGGCACCTGCCAGGTGGACAATTCCATGGCGGAAGAGGTGCTGAAGGCGCTGGTCGACAAGATCACCGCTGACGGCTGAGCCCGCGCTGCGGTCCGGTCCGGCGGCCGTCCCTCGGGCGGCCGTCGGGCTCGGTCACGGCTTGGTGTGGCGGCTCATGCGGTAGGCGTAGACGTAGATGTCGCCGGCGTTGAAGCTGGCGGCGTGGCCCTTGGTGCCGCGCGTGCGCATGAAGAACTCCACCACTTCCTGCGCCTGGATCTCGGTGTTGGCGGTGCGGATGGCGCCGACGTCGGTGCCCTGCTTGAAGTTGTGGCGGCTGACCAGGGTGGACTTCGGATCGGCGCACATGCCGACGTACCACTCGCCCCACTTGGCGCCGTTGCGGGCGATCAGGTGTTCGATGTCGTGGATGATCTCGGTCTTCGACTTGGCCATGGGCCGTTCCCCCGCAACGGTGGGCCGGTCCGCGTTCCCTCGGCGCGGCGGCCCGTCCTCCTCAACCCCTGTTATACAACGAAGTCGGCGCGGCGATACCCCTGGGCGTAGAGCAGGGCGGTAAGGTCGCCGTGGTCGATGCGAACGCGAGCCTCGGCGGCGACCACCGGCTTGGCGTGGAAGGCGACGCCCAGGCCGGCGGCGCGGATCATCGGCAGGTCGTTGGCGCCATCGCCCACCGCCACCGTGCGGGCGAGCGGCAGGTGGCGCTCGGCGGCCAGGGCGATGAGGCTGTCGAGCTTGGCGTCACGGTCGAGGATGGGTTCCTCCACCGCCCCGGCCAGCACGTCGCCGTCGAGGATGAACTCGTTGGAGCGGTCCTCGTGGAAGCCGCAGTGGGCGGCGACGCGGCGGGTAAAGAACTTGAAGCCGCCCGACACCAGCACGCAATAGGCGCCGTTGGCGGCCATGGTGCGCACCAGTTCCCAGGCGCCGGGGGTGTACTCGACGCGGTCGAAGCACTTCTCCAGCGACTCGACCGGCAGGCCCTTCAGCATGGCGACGCGCTCCCGCAGGGCGGCCTTGAAGTCCAGCTCGCCGTTCATGGCGCGGGCGGTGATGGCGGCGATCTGGTCCTTGATGCCGGCGAAGTCGGCCAGTTCGTCCAGGGTTTCGCCGGTGACGATGGTCGAGTCCATGTCGGCCACCAGCAGCATCTTGCGGCGGTCGGCGGCGGCCTGGGCCACCACGTCGGCGGCCACGCCGGCATCGGCCAGCGCCTTGCGGGCGGCGGCGTCGGCGGTGTCGGGGCTGATGTCCTCGAACGGCAGGTCGCAGGCGATGCCGGGGTCCAGCCAGTCGGGCGAGCCGACCTGTCCGCCCAGCGCCTTCAGGGCCTCGCGCACACGGCGGACCGTGCTATCGTCCAGGTCCGCGCGGGCCGGAGCGGTGATGAGCGTCAGCACATTTTCCATGGCCCGGTCCTTTTCCGTTCGGCGCGTGGGGCGTTTCTGCCGCGTCCCGTATAAAGTCGCGCCCCCTTCGCTGCAAGCGCGTGATGATGTCAGAGACCGAAGCCTCCGCCCTGCCGCCCCTCGTGGTTGTCGCCGGCCCCACCGCCAGCGGCAAGTCGGCGCTCGCCCTGGCGGCGGCGCAGGAGTTCGGCGGCACCGTCCTCAATGCCGACAGCATGCAGGTCTACCGCGAGCTGCGGGTGCTCACCGCCCGCCCTTCGGAGGCGGAGGAGGCGCTGGCGCCCCACCGCCTGTACGGCGTGCTGGCGGGCAGCGTCGTCTGCTCGCCGGTGCTGTGGCGCGACCTGGCGGTGCCGGAGATCGAAGCCGCCTGGGCCGCCGGCCGGCTGCCCATCGTCTGCGGCGGCACCGGGCTCTACCTGAAGGCGCTGCTGGAGGGCTTCGCGCCGGTGCCGGAGGTGCCGGAGGCGGTGCGGGCCGAGGCGCGGGCCGACCTCGCCCGCCTGGGGCACGAGGCCTTCCACGCCCGGCTGGCGCGGGACGACCCGGAGACGGCGGCCCGCCTCGCCCCCGGCGACACCACCCGCAACCTGCGCGCCTGGGAGGTGCTGCGGGCCTCCGGTCGCTCCATCAGCTGGTGGCAGGCGCAGCCGCCGGTGCCGCCGCCCATCCGCTTCCGCCCGCTGGTGGTGCGCATGGCGCCGCCGCGCGAGGTGCTCTACGCCCGCTGCGACGCCCGCCTGCGCGCCATGGTGATGGAGGGGCCGGCGCTGGCCGAGGTGGCGGCGCTGCTCGACTTCGGCCTGCCGCCCGACCAGCCGGTGATGAAGGCGCTCGGCGTGCCGGAACTGGCCGCCCACCTGCACGGTGACCTGGACCTGGAGTCGGCGCTGGTGCGGGCGCAGCAGCTGACCCGCAACTATGCCAAGCGCCAGGGAACATGGTTCCGCGGGCAGCTTCGTGCGGATGTGGTGCACGATGCGCAATTTTCGGAAAGCCTCGCCGCCAAAACCTTTCAATTAATTCGCGGCTTTTTGTTGACCGGCTCCGGCTGAGTCTATACCGTGCAGCTTCCCGGAATGGTCCGGGGTTGGCGCGGCGCGCCGGACGGACACCCCCCACGGATCGATGAGGCGGATGGTGAGCCGCCGACGCCGGAGCAGGTGTCGGCGGGCGGGCCGTTTGGGCCGCGCGTCCTTTACAGGAAGACAGGTGCAGACATGTCGCAGGATCGCATGAACGGTGCTCAGATCGTCCTCAAGGCCTTGGCCGAACAGGGCGTCGAGGTAATCTTCGGCTATCCCGGCGGCTCCGTACTTCCGATTTACGACGAACTCTTCAAGCAGAACCAGATTCGCCACGTCCTGGTGCGGCACGAGCAGGCGGCGGTGCACGCGGCCGAAGGCTATGCCCGCTCCACCGGCAAGGTCGGCTGCGTGCTGGTGACCTCCGGCCCCGGCGCCACCAATGCCGTCACCGGCCTGACCGATGCGCTGATGGACAGCATTCCGCTGGTCTGCCTGACCGGCCAGGTGCCGACCCACCTGATCGGCAACGACGCCTTCCAGGAAGCCGACACCACCGGCATCACCCGGCCGTGCACCAAGCACAATTACCTGGTGAAGAAGTCGGAAGACCTCGCCCGCATCCTGCACGAGGCGTTCTACGTCGCGCGCACCGGCCGGCCCGGCCCGGTGGTCATCGACCTGCCGAAGGACATCCTGATGAAGCCGGCGGAGTACATGCCCGCCAGCCGCATCAAGCACCGCACCTACAAGCCGCAGGTGAAGGGCGACCGCGCCGCCATCGAACAGGCGGTGGAGATGATCGCTGCGGCCAAGCGGCCGGTGTTCTACACCGGCGGTGGCGTCATCAACTCCGGCCCGGCGGCCAGCCAGCTGCTGACCCAGTTCGTGCGCCTGACCGGCTTCCCCATCACCCAGACGCTCATGGGCCTCGGCGCCTATCCGGCCTCCGACCCGCAGCACCTGGGCATGCTGGGCATGCATGGCACCTACGAGGCCAACCTCGCCATGCACGGCTGCGACCTGATGATCTGCGTCGGCGCCCGCTTCGACGACCGCGTCACCGGCCGCCTGAACGCCTTCTCGCCCAACTCGAAGAAGATCCACATCGACATCGACCCGTCGTCGATCAACAAGAACGTGGCGGTCGACCTGCCGATCATCGGCGACGTGGCGCACGTGCTGGAAGACCTGATCAAGGTCTACAAGGCCCGCCAGGTCCGCCCCGACGCCAAGGCCCTGAAGGGCTGGTGGAAGCAGATCGACGAATGGCGCGCGGTCAACTGCCTCGGTTACGAGCAGACCGGCAAGATCATCAAGCCGCAGTACGCCATCCAGCGCCTTTATGAACTGACCAAGGACCGCGAGACCTACATCACCACCGAGGTGGGCCAGCACCAGATGTGGGCGGCGCAGTTCTACAAGTTCGAGAAGCCGAACCAGTGGATGACCTCCGGCGGCCTCGGCACCATGGGCTACGGCTTCCCGGCCGCCATCGGCGTGCAGATGGCCCACCCCGACGCGCTGGTGGTGGACGTCTCCGGCGAGGCCAGCTTCATGATGAACATGCAGGAACTGGGCACCGCCATCCAGTACCGCCTGCCGGTGAAGGTGTTCATCCTGAACAACCAGTACATGGGCATGGTGCGCCAGTGGCAGGAACTGCTGCACGGCGGCCGCTACTCGGAAAGCTATTCGGAGGCGCTGCCGGACTTCGTGAAGCTGGCCGAGGCCTTCGGCGCCCACGGCATCGTCTGCGACGACGCCGCCCGCCTGGACGACGCCATCCGCGAGATGATCGACGTGCGCAAGCCGGTGATCTTCGACTGCCGCGTCGACCAGTCCGAGAACTGCTTCCCCATGATTCCGTCGGGCGCGCCGCACAACGAGATGCTGCTCGGCCCGCCGGATGCCGGCAAGGAAGCCATCGGCGACGAGGGCAAGGTTCTGGTGTGACGCCGCCGCGCTGCCGCGCCGTCACCGCATCCGCGACACCATCCACGACTCGCACCGCCCCGGCGCTCTCCTGGCGCCGGGGCCCTGCCGCGAGACCCTGAGGGGGAGACACGCGTCGTGTCCACGACCGATACCGAAGAGATCAAGACCCACACCATCGCCGTTCTGGTCGACAACGAGGCCGGCGTGCTGGCGCGCGTCATCGGCCTGTTCTCCGGCCGCGGCTACAACATCGAAAGCCTGACGGTGGCCGAGGTCGACCCGGCCGAGCGGCTGTCGCGCATCACGCTGGTCACCAGCGGCACCCCCATGGTGATCGAGCAGATCAAGGCCCAGCTCGGCCGTCTGGTGCCGGTGCACAAGGTGCGCGACCTCACCGTCGACGGCCCCTCCGTCGCCCGTGAACTGGCGCTGGTGAAGGTGGTGGGGACCGGCGAGAAGCGAGTCGAATCCCTTCGCATCGCCGACATCTTCCGTGCCAATGTGGTCGACAGCACGAACGAAAGCTTCGTCTTCGAAATCGTCGGCAAGACCGAGAAGCTCGATGCCTTCATCAAGCTGATGGAGCCGCTCGGCCTTATCGACGTGTCGCGGACCGGCGTGGCGGCCATCGCCCGTGGCCCCGGCGCCCTCTGAACAACCAAGACCAACACCAACGATCTGCATCAAGGACTTTGAACCATGCGCGTTTATTACGATCGCGACGCCGACGTGAACCTGATCAAGGGCAAGAAGGTGGCCATCGTGGGCTACGGCTCCCAGGGTCACGCCCACGTGCTGAACCTGCGCGATTCGGGCGTCAAGGACGTCGCGGTCGCCCTGCGGGCCGGCTCCGCCACCCGCAAGAAGGCCGAAGGTGAAGGCCTGCAGGTCATGACCCCGGCCGAGGCTGCCGCCTGGGCCGACGTGGTGATGATCCTGACGCCGGACGAGCTGCAGGCCGAACTGTACTACGCCGACCTGCATGGCAACATGAAGGAAGGCGCGGCGCTCGCCTTCGCTCACGGCCTGAACGTCCACTTCAAGCTGATCGAGCCGCGCAAGGACCTGGACGTGTTCATGGTCGCCCCCAAGGGCCCCGGCCACACCGTCCGCTCCGAATACAAGCGTGGCGGCGGCGTGCCCTGCCTGGTGGCGGTGGCGCAGGACGCTTCCGGCAATGCCATGGACCTGGCGCTGTCCTATGCCTCCGCCATCGGCGGCGGTCGCTCGGGCATCATCGAGACCAACTTCCGTGAAGAGTGCGAAACCGACCTGTTCGGCGAGCAGGCCGTGCTGTGCGGCGGCCTGACCAAGCTGATCGCCGCCGGTTTCGAGACCCTGGTGGAAGCCGGCTACGCCCCGGAGATGGCTTACTTCGAGTGCCTGCACGAAGTAAAGCTGATCGTCGACCTGATGTACGAGGGCGGCATGGCCAACATGCGCTACTCGATCTCCAACACCGCTGAATACGGCGACTACGTCACCGGCCCGCGCATCGTCACCGACGAGACCAAGGCCGAGATGAAGCGCGTGCTGGAAGACATCCAGGCCGGCCGCTTCGTCCGCGACTGGATGCTGGAGTGCAAGGCCGGTCAGCCGTCCTTCAAGGCCACCCGCCGCCTGTGGGCCGAGCACCCGATCGAGGAAGTGGGCGAGCGCCTGCGCGGCATGATGCCGTGGATCAAGGCGAACGCCCTGGTCGACAAGGCCAAGAACTGAGGCGAGGGGGCTCGGGCCGGTCGGGGGCGTCGCAGGGCGGCGTTCCCCGGCCGGTCCGGCCTTTTCTCCCTTGACGAACGCCGGCCGCGCCGCTAAACAACCGGCCTTCCGGACTTTATCCGCCAGTTTTTTTGACATCGAGAAGGACAAGGCCATGCCCCGTCGTTGTGCCATCACCGGCAAGGGCGTCATGACCGGGAACAATGTGAGCCACGCTCACAACAAGACCCGCCGCACGTGGGAGCCGAACCTGCAGGTCACGTCGATGACGTCTGACGTTCTGCAGTCCCAGGTTCGCCTGCGCCTGTCCGCCCACGGCCTTCGCACTGTCGAGCACCGGGGCGGCATTGACGCCTATCTGCTGTCCACCGCCGACACCAAGCTGTCGAGCGAGGCCCGCAAGCTGAAGAAGCGCATCCAGAAGGTCGCCGCCGCGCAGTCCGCTGCGTAACGCACCTCCGCGCTTCGTCGCACGCCATCGGGGCCGCTTCCGCAAGGAGGCGGCCCCGATCGCCTTTCCGGGCCCCCTTTCCGCTTTCGGGCCATCCTCTCCGTTCGGCGGGCTGGAAACGCCGCCCCCGGCGCCGATATGGGCATCGCCGGCGCCGTGTCGTGCGTTGGCGTTCATCGGATGCCGATGGTGCCGCAGAGGAAGAAGGAGAGGCTCGCCCATGACTGCCCGCCGTAGCCCGCTTGCCGGTTTCGCCTGCCTGATGCTGGCGGCTGCCGCCGTCGTGGCAGCGCCGCGACTCGCGCAGGCCCTGCCGCAGGGCATGGAGGCGGTGACGCTGCCCGAGGATGTCGCCGGCGGCGGCTCGCAGGCCGCCCTGGCGCTGCCGCAGGGCGGCGAGGATCTGCCGGCGGTGGTGCTGCTCTACGGGCAGACCGCCAGCGAGCAGCAGGTCGCCGAGGTGGCGCAGGAACTGGTGCGGCAGGACTTCGCCGCCCTGGCGGTGCCGGCCCCCTCCGGCGAGGCGGTCTCCGAAGAGGTGGTGCAGGCGTGGGTGGAGTGGCTGCGCCAGCGGCAGGAAACCGCCGGCCGCGTCGGCCTCATGGGCTGGGGCGAGGGCGGTGCGCTGGCGCTGCGCTCCAGCCTGGGCGCACCGGTGCAGGCGGTGGTGGTCTACTACGCCGACGTGGCGCTGGACGCCGGCCGGCTGGCCGACCTGAACGCGCCGGTGCTGGGCCACTTCGCCACCCGCGACGGCGTCATCGACGAGCCCATGGTCAGCACCTTCCAGGACGGCATGGTGCGGGCCGGACGGTCGCTGGAACTGTTCTGGTACGACGCCGACAGCGGCTTCGCCGACCCAGCCGGCGACGGTCACGATGCCGGCGCCGCGGCGCAGGCGTGGACGCGCACCCTCGGCTTCCTGGTGGAGCACCTGCGCACCGCCCGCGCCCAGGGCCGCACCGACCCGACGGAAGCGCCGACCCAGACGGAGACGCGCGCCGATCCGTCGCAGTAACCCGTCGCCCCTGCGGCGGCGGCCGACCCGGCAGCAGCAGGCTGCGGCGCACCCCGGCGCCGCGGCCCGTTCGCGCGTGCATCATTTTCCGGGTGCTGTGGGGAAATTAGGTGTTCCGCCTGCCGTGGCGAAAGTGATATACAGAGGCGGTACTTGAGTGGGGGGTCGCGGATCGCGCCGAAGACATCTCTGCACAAGTCGAAAACATCCGCATCAAGTCGAACCTCCGATCCGACGGCAGGGAGTGCCAATGCGCAACGACGCGAGGACCAGGGCCATGGCGTGCGAGCCTGGGGCTAGCCCCCGTTCCGCCGGTCCGGACTTCGCGGGCATTCTTGCGTCGGAACGGCGATCCATCGACACCGGGCGGCCGCGACGTCGGCGCCGCCGCTGACCGCACGGCCGGCCCCCGGCCCGGCAACCGGCTGGCGATCGACGGAACAGCGGCCCGGCCGCCGATGCGTGTCCCCAGTCCCGCCCTTTCCTTTCTCCCCCGCGTCCGGTTTCCGATGAGCAGCCAGTCCAACCGCGTCGTCATCTTCGACACCACCCTGCGCGACGGCGAACAGAGCCCCGGCGCCTCCATGAACCTGGAGGAGAAGTGCCGCATCGCCGCGCTGCTGGAGGACATGGGCGTCGACGTCATCGAAGCCGGTTTCCCCATCGCCTCCAACGGTGATTTCGAGGCGGTGAACGCGGTGGCGAAGCAGAGCCGCCGGGCGATCATAGCCGGCCTCGCCCGCGCCACCCGCGCCGACATCGACCGCGCCGCCGAGGCGCTGGCCCCGGCCACCCGCAAGCGCATCCACACCTTCATCTCCACCAGCCCGCTGCACATGAAGTACAAGCTGCAGATGGAGCCCGATGCGGTGCTCCAGGCGGTGAAGGACAGCGTCTCCTACGCCCGCAGCAAGGTGGACGACGTGGAATGGTCGGCCGAAGACGGCTCCCGCACCGAGCACGACTTCCTGTGCCGCTGCGTCGAGGCCGCCATCGCTGCCGGCGCCACCACCATCAACATTCCCGACACGGTCGGCTATGCCGTGCCGGATGAATACGCCGCCCTGATCGCCATGCTGATCGAGCGGGTGCCGAACGCCGACAAGGCGATCTTCTCCGTCCACTGCCACAACGACCTCGGGCTTGCCGTCGCCAACAGCCTGGCGGCCGTGAATGCCGGCGCCCGGCAGGTGGAATGCACCATCAACGGCTTGGGCGAGCGCGCCGGCAACGCGGCGATGGAAGAGATCGTCATGGCCCTGCGCACGCGGGCCGACCGCATGCCCTATGAAACGGGCATCGACACCACCCTCATCACCCGCGCCTCGCGGCTGGTGTCGACGGTGACCGGCTTCGTGGTGCAGCCCAACAAGGCGATCGTCGGCAAGAATGCCTTCGCCCACGAATCGGGCATCCACCAGGACGGCATGCTGAAGAACGCCCAGACCTACGAGATCATGACGCCGGACAGCGTCGGCCTCAACAAGTCGACCCTGGTGCTGGGCAAGCACTCCGGCCGCCATGCTTTCCGCGACAAGGTGAAGGCGCTCGGCTACGACCTCGACGATGCCCGCCTGAACGACGCCTTCAAGCGCTTCAAGGATCTGGCCGACGTCAAGAAGGAGGTGTTCGACGAGGACATCGCCGCCCTGGTCGACGACGAGATCCTGCGCGCCTACGACCGCATCCGGGTGATCGACCTGGCGGTGGTGTGCGGCACCCGCGGTCCGCAGACCGCCACCCTGACGCTGGATGTGGACGGCGACCGCAAGACCGTCACCGCCGAGGGCGACGGCCCGGTGGACGCCACCTTCAAGGCCATCAAGGCCATTGTCGAGACCACCGCCCGCCTGCAGCTCTACCAGGTCCATGCCGTCACACAGGGCACCGATGCCCAGGCCGAGGTGACCGTGCGGCTGGAGGAGAACGGCAAGACCGTCAACGGTCAGGGCGCCGATACCGATACGCTGGTGGCGTCGGCCAAGGCCTACGTCACCGCCCTCAACAAGCTGCTGGTCAAGCGCGAGAAGACCGCGCCGGCCGGGGCGGGGGCGTGATTCACGAAAAGGCCCCAGCTTTTCACTTGTTGCGGGGCCTTGGGGAAGATAGGGATAGGGGCGATGCCGGAGGGTGCCATTTCCTCCGGCATTGTCGAATCGCAGGCCATAACGTTTGGCAATTAGCTGGGCTGAGTGAGGAAGCATGTTTTCCAGGCTGACCGGTTGGCTCTCCGCCGACATGGCGATTGACCTCGGTACCGCGAACACGCTGGTGTACGTGAAGGGTCGCGGCATCGTTCTGAACGAGCCGTCGGTGGTGGCCATCGCCGAGGTCAAGGGCAAGAAGCAGGTGCTGGCCGTCGGCGACGAAGCCAAGCAGATGCTCGGCCGCACGCCCGGCAACATCCAGGCCATCCGGCCGCTTCGCGACGGCGTCATCGCCGACTTCGAAGTGGCGGAAGAGATGATCAAGCACTTCATCCGCAAGGTGCACAACCGGCGCAGCTTTGCCTCGCCGATGGTGATCATCTGCGTGCCCTCCGGCTCCACCGCCGTCGAGCGCCGCGCCATCCAGGAAAGCGCCGAGGCCGCCGGGGCCCGCCGCGTCTACCTGATCGAGGAACCCATGGCCGCCGCCATCGGCGCCGGCCTGCCGGTGACCGAGCCGACCGGCTCCATGGTCGTCGACATCGGCGGCGGCACCACCGAAGTGGCCGTGCTGTCGCTGGGCGGCATCGTCTACGCCCGCAGCGTGCGCGTCGGCGGCGACAAGATGGACGAGGCGATCATCGGCTACATCCGCCGCAACCACAACCTGCTGGTGGGTGAAGGCTCGGCGGAGCGCATCAAGAAGGAAATCGGCTGCGCCTGCACGCCGGAAGGCGGCGAAGGCCGCACCATGGAAATCAAGGGCCGCGACCTGATGAACGGCGTGCCCAAGGAACTGGTCATCTCCGAGCGCCAGATCGCCGAGAGCCTGGCCGAGCCGGTCTCGGCCATCGTCGAGGCGGTGAAGGTGGCGCTGGAGCACACCGCCCCCGAACTGGCGGCCGACATCGTCGACAAGGGCATCGTGCTCACCGGCGGCGGTGCGCTGCTGACCAACCTGGACTATGTCCTGCGCGCGGCCACCGGGCTGCCGGTCTCCATCGCCGACGATCCGCTGTCGTGCGTGGCGCTCGGCACCGGCCGCGCCCTGGAAGAGATGAAGAAGCTCAAGAACGTCCTGACCTCCATGTACTGAGATCGGGGGCGCCGCGGCGGGCTTCAGGGTCCGTCCGGCGCCGAACCGGCGGTGGATGCAGGGCGACGGGATCGAGAGAAGAGTCGAGGTTGCCGCGGCACCGGCCCCGCATGGGCCGGTCCTGCGTGATGGTGGGGGATGGTCCTCGTGAAGCAGTCGTCCGTCGCGCTGAACCGCCTGGGCGCCCTGCGGGGTGTCATGCAGCGTTTCGCCCTGCTGGCGCTGGTGGGGGCATCCTTCGCCCTCATGCTGCTGGGCAAGGCGGACACCGTGCTGGTGGAGCGGGCGCGCACCTCCATCGCCGATTCGGTGGCGCCGGTGCTGGACGTGCTGTCGCGTCCGGCGGCGTCGCTGGCGCAGGCGGTGGAAACGGTGCGCGAGTTCACCGCCCTGCACGAAGAAAACCAGCGCCTGCGCGCCGACAACGAGCGCCTGATGCGCTGGCAGATGGTGGCCCGCAAGCTGGAAGCCGAGAACGAGGCCCTGCGCGCCCTGCAGAACTTCCGCCCGGAGCCGGAGGCGTCGTTCGTCTCCGCCCGCGTGGTGGCCGACACCGGCGGCGCCTTCGCCCACAGCCTGCTCATGCTGGCCGGCGGCGGCGACGGCGTGCGAAAGGGGCAGGCGGTGATGACCGGCGAGGGGCTGGTCGGCCGGGTGGCCGAGGTGGGCCGCCGTACCTCCCGCGTGCTGCTGATCACCGACATCAACTCCCGCATTCCGGTGATGGTGGGCGAGGGCCGCCAGCGGGCCATCATGGCCGGCGAGAACACCGACCGGCCACGGCTGATCTACCTGCCGGCCAACGCCGGCGTGGTGCCGGGGGACCTGGTGGTCACCTCGGGCGCCGCCGGCGCCTTCCCGCAGGGCCTGCCGGTGGGCGTGGTGGCTTCGGTGGAGGATGGCGTCGTGCGTGTGGCACCCTATGTCCAGCGTGATCGGCTGGAGGTGGTGCAGGCTGTCGACTACGGCCTGTCCGGCATCCTGTCGGGCACTGCGCTGGAATGAGGCGCGGCACCGGCGGCGCGGCCCGCGGGCCGGCCGGCGGGTCAGTGGCACGGTAGAAACGAAGCGAAACGGCGGCAATGCGTCCCACCCTGTGGCAGCGGATGGACACGATGGCGCGGCACATGGTGCCGTTCGTCCTCACCCTTCTGCTCATCCTGCTGGCGGCGACGCCGACTCACCTGCCCGGCATGGTCCGGGTGGGCCCCATGCTGTCGCTCATCGGCGTCTACTATTGGGCCGTGTACCGGCCTGACCTGATGGGCTATGGTTCGGCCTTCACGCTTGGTCTGTTCGAGGACATCCTGACCGGGGCGCCGCTGGGCTCCGGCGCGCTGACCCTGCTGATCGCCACCGGCCTGGTCGTGAGCCAGTACAAGTTCTTCAAGAACAAGTCCTTCGCCGTCACCTGGTGGGCGTTTGCGGTGGTCGCCTTCCTGGCCACCGGGGCGCGCTGGCTGGCGGTATCGCTCATCTATGGCGTCGGCACCGACCTGCAGACGGTGGCGGTGGAGTACATGTTAACGCTGGCGCTGTATCCTGTGCTCGGCTGGGTGCTGGCCCGGGCGCAGCTGTACCTCATCAAGGACGCCTGACCATGGTGCGTTCCATCACCTCCCGCCAGGGAGACCGCGCGAAGGTGTTCTCCCGCCGGGCCATCGGGCTGGCGGCGGGCAAGACGGCGCTGGTCTCCGCCCTGGTGGCGCGCATGTACTATCTGCAGGTGCTGGAGTCCGACCGCTACAAGACGCTGGCGGAGGAAAACCGCATCAACATCCGCCTGCTGCCGCCGCCCCGCGGCCGGCTGGTGGACCGTTTCGGCGTTCCGCTGGCGGTGAACAAGCAGAACTTCCGCGTGCTGCTGGTGCGCGAGCAGACCAAGGACATCGAGGCGACCCTGGACGCCCTCGGCTCCATCATCACCCTCGGCGACCACGACCGCCAGCGGGTGCTGAAGGAAGTGGGGCGCAAGCGCGGCTTCGTGCCGGTGACGGTGCGCGAGAACCTGTCGTGGACGGAGATGGCGCGCATCCAGGTCAACGCCCCCGACCTGCCCGGCATCATCATCGACGAGGGTCTTGCCCGCTATTACCCCTGGGGCGAGGATTTCTCCCACGTCCTCGGCTATGTGGCGGCGGTGTCGGAAGAAGACCTGACCGGCGAGCCGCTGCTGGAACTGCCCGGCTTCCGCATCGGCAAGGCCGGCATCGAGCGCGAGTACGACCGCGCCCTGCGCGGCTCCGCCGGCACCAGCCAGGTGGAGGTCAACGCCGTCGGCCGCGTCATCCGCGAGCTGCGGCGGGAGGAGGGCGACCCTGGCGACGAGCTGACCCTCACCCTCGACGCCCGGCTGCAGAAGATCGCCGCCGACGTGCTGCAGGAAGAAAGCGCCTCGGTGGTGCTGATGGACGTCCATACCGGCGAGGTGCTGGCCATGGTGTCCAACCCCGGCTACGACCCCAACGCCTTCAACCGCGGCCTTTCCAATGCCGAGTGGAAGGCGCTGGTGGGCAACGACCACGCGCCGCTGACCAACAAGCCGGTGGCCGGCCAGTATGCCCCCGGCTCCACCTACAAGATGGTGGTGGCCCTGGCGGCGCTGGAAGCCGGCGTCATCAAGCCGGAGAACACCGTCTTCTGCCCCGGCCACATGGCCCTCGGCAATGCCCGCTTCCACTGCTGGAAGAAGGGCGGCCACGGCTCCATGAACCTGGTGCAGGCCATCGCCCAGTCGTGCGACGTCTATTTCTATGAGATCGCCAAGCGCGTCGGCGTCGACCGCATCGCCGAGATGTCGCAGCGCTTCGGCCTCGGCAAGGTGGTGGATGTCGGGCTGCCGCACGAGCGGCCGGGCCTCATTCCCACCACCGCCTGGAAGCGCGCCACCCTGGACCAGCCGTGGCACAAGGGCGAGACGCTGGTGGCCGGCATCGGCCAGGGCTACGTGCTGACCACGCCGCTGCAGCTGGCGGTGATGACGGCGCGGCTGGCCACCGGCCTCGCGGTGCGGCCGGTGCTGTCGCGGCAGGTCGTCGGGCCGGACGGCAACCTGATGCCGCGCCCGGCGCAGACGCCGGAGCCGCTGGGCATCACCCGCCACAACCTCGACATGGTGCGGCTGGGCATGCTGGAGGTGGTGCACGGCGCCCAGGGCACGGCTCGCAAGGCGGCGCTCGCCCATGCCGACGTGAAGATGGCCGGCAAGACCGGCACCGCCCAGGTGCGCCGCATCACCATGACCGAGCGCCAGGGCGGCGTCATCAAGAACGAAGACCTGCCGTGGCGCTTCCGCGACCACGCCCTGTTCGTCGCCTATGCCCCCTATGAAAACCCGCGCTACGCCTGCGCGGTGGTGGTGGAGCACGGGGGCGGCGGCTCGGCGGTGGCGGCGCCCATCGCCAAGGCGATCATGGACGAGTGCATCCGCCTCGACCCCGCCCGCCGCACGCCGACGGCGGAAGAGATGCTGGCGCTGCCGCCGGAAGCCGAACCCGGCCCCGACGATCCCACCGGCACCGCCGGCGGGGCCGCCGTGGCCGGCGACCTGCAGCCGGCGGTGTTCAACAACGGCCTGCCGCGGCCGCTGGCCAAGCCGGATGGAACGGGGACCTGAGGCATGTCGGAATTCCTCTCCCACCGTCGCCGCCGCGGCGACATGACGACGACGGAAAAGCTGTGGCAGGTGAGCTGGAGCCTGGTGTTCCTCATCACCCTCATCGCCTCGGTCGGCTTCCTGATGCTCTACTCGGCCGCCAACGGCAGCTGGGACCCGTGGGCCAACCGCCAGATCATGCGGTTCGCGATCGGGTTGGCGTTCATGCTCGGCATCGCCCTCATCGACGTGCGGCAGCTGATGAAGTGGTCCTATACCGCCTACGGCATCGCCTTCGTGCTGCTGGTGGCGGTGGAGGTGCGCGGCGAGATCGGCATGGGGGCGCAGCGGTGGATCGACCTCGGCATCTTCCAGCTGCAGCCGTCGGAGCTGATGAAGGTGTCGCTGGTGCTGGCGCTGGCCCGCTATTTCCATGGCGCCAGCCTGGAGGACGTGGGGCGGCCGCTGTTCCTGGTGCCGCCCATGCTGCTGGTCTTCGCCCCCGCCGCCCTGGTGCTGAAGCAGCCGGACCTCGGCACGGCGCTGATGCTGATTGCCGGGTCGGGGGTCACCTTCTTCATGGCCGGCGTGCGGCTGTGGAAGTTCGCCCTGGTGCTGGCGGCCGGCATGGCGGCGGTGCCGGTGGCGTGGAACTTCCTGCGTGACTACCAGAAGAACCGCGTGCTGACCTTCCTGAACCCGGAGAGCGACCCGCTCGGCACCGGCTATCACATCCTGCAGTCGAAGATCGCGCTGGGGTCGGGCGGGGTGTTCGGCAAGGGCTTCCTGCAGGGCACCCAGAGCCACCTGAACTTCCTGCCGGAACGGCAGACCGACTTCATCTTCACCATGATGGCGGAAGAGTTCGGCATGGCCGGCGGCATCATCCTGCTGGGGCTGTATGTGGTGGTGCTGATCTACGGCTTCGTCATCGCCCTGCGCAGCCGCCACCAGTTCGGCCGGCTGGTGGCCATCGGCGTGACGACGACGTTCTTCCTCTATGTGTTCATCAACATCGCCATGGTGATGGGGCTCATTCCGGTGGTGGGCGTGCCGCTGCCGCTGATCTCCTACGGCGGCACCGCCATGCTGACGCTGCTGATCGCCTTCGGCTGCCTGATGAGCGTTCACATCCACCGCGACGTCCAGATCGGCCGCCGCGGCGGCTATGACGAGCCGTGACGGCGGGTGGCGAGGGCATGGTGCCGGTGGCGGACATTTTTTTGAAAAAAGGTCTTGCCGGGGTGCAAGGCGTTGGGTATAAAGCGCGCCTCGGCAGGACGGACCGCCCCGAAAGACGGCGCTAAACTCCTGACGGGCCGCAGAAAAGTACCCTGAACGTACCCTGCGGGCGCATAGCTCAGTTGGTAGAGCAGCTGACTCTTAATCAGCGGGTCCAAGGTTCGAGTCCTTGTGCGCCCACCAATTCAAGGCCCCGGAAACGCTGGCGTTTCCGGGGCCTTGCTCTTTCTGCGCATCCTCTTCCGCCGGCGCGTGCTCAGGCGTACACTTGCCCGCGTGAGGTGAGGAAGGGGGCAGGCATGCGCAGAGGGGGAATGCTGCTGGCGGCTGTGCTGCTGGCGTCGGCCGGGGGTGCGGGGATGGTGTCGCTTCCGCTGTCGGCGGCGGCGGCGCAGGACGTGACCGCCTATCATCGCCAGGTCTACGCCGAGGTGAACGCCCGGCTGGATCGGTTCGAGCGGCGCGAGGTGGTGGTCGACCGCGACTGGTGGCCGGTGCCGGTCGAGGCGATCGGATGGTTCGACGGAGAGGCGATCCGCCGCATCGCGGTGCGGCACCCCGGCGACCATGGCGACACCACGCAGGACTTCTACTTCGATGACGACGGGCTGGTGTTCGTCTTCCAGGCGGTGACCACCCAGGCCGTGACCGGGGCGGGCGCCTCGACGCGGGAGGAACGCCACTACTTCCAGGCCGGCGCCATGGTGCGCTGGCTGGATGGCGACCGGCAGGCGGTGTCGCCCAAGCGCAAGGCGTTTTCGGAACGGGAGGCGGAACTGCTGTCCGATGCCGCCACGTTCACCGCCGCCCTCATCGGCGTGACAGCCGATGCCGCGCCGCAGCCGGTCGGGCCGGTGGAGGAAACCACCGGCACCTTCGACGGCTTCGAATACGGCGATTACGTCCACCTGCTGCTCACCGTCGACGGCGAGACCCGCTCCTTCTTCGTGCTGCGCACCGACGCGGCCTTGGAACGCCTGCTGGACCGGCCGGAGGCGGCGCTGGGCAAGCCCTTGCGGGTGATCTGGCAGACCAGCCGCGAACACCTGCCGGAAGCCGGCGGACCCGTGGAGGTCGACATCGTGCTGACGGTGCAGCAGCGGTAGGCGCGCTGCCGCCAAGGGTGCCGTCAAACGCCACAGGCCCCGGCAGCGGGGCCGGGGCCTGTGGCAGAAGGCGGGGGCGGGCAGGCGGGGCGGGCGGCGCCGTCAGTCGTTGGAGGCGATGTCGACGTTGGCCACCACGTTCCCCATGCGCTTGCCGTTCTTGTAGACGATGTATTCCATGGTGATTTCCTTGAACCCGATCTCGAATTCCTCGGTCAGGCTGTCGCTGCTGATGGTCACCTTGTGACTGGTGATGTGGCAGTTCTTCAGGGTGAACTTGAGGAACGGCTCCGTCCACTGGATGCCCGACGACAGCGATACGCCGTTTTCCAGCGACACGTTCAGCTGCAGGCTGCCGATGCCCAGCGGGTCGTCGCGTTCGAAGGCGCGGCACACCAGGATGCGGGCCGTCTCGCCGCCGCCCAGCTCGTCCTTGTCGGCGAACGCCAGCTGGAAGAACTTGGGCGTCGCCTTGTCGATCACGCGGGTGATGGTGATGTTGTCGATGCCCATGGCTTCGCGCGTCTCGGGCTCGTCGCCGTCCAGGGGGGCGAAGCGGTCCTTGAGCTTGGTCTCGCCCAGGGGCCCCATCTTGCAGTCCATCTCGAAGTCGGTGCAGGCCACCAGCCCGGCGAAGCCGGCCAGTGTCACTTCCCCCTTCACCCCGGGGAAATCGAGGAAGATCATCTGCATGGTCTGCTCCGTTGCGGCTCGGGGTCAGGGGCGGTCACAGCACGCGGCCGACCTGGACGTCGAAGGTGAAGCCGGCCTTGCCGCGGGCCCGCTGCTCCGACGAAAAGGCGGTGTATTCCCACTGCACGGCGGCGGCGCCCACTTCCAGCGTCTCCATGATGTCGCCGTCGTCCTCGGCGGAGATGGTCTGGTGGCGGATCAGCGCCCGGTGCAGCTTCATGGTCATGAAATGGACCGGGTGGGCGCTTTCCCCCTCCTTCACCACGCCGCCGCCGGCGGCCTTGAAGAAGTACAGCTCCCACGGGTATTTCGAGACGCGGGTGGACAGCAGCGAGCGGGTGATCTCCGCCGATCCCATGTCCATGCGGCGTTCCAGGGTCACCGACGACAGGTGCGGCGCATGCACGGTGCGGCGGCCTTCCAGGTGGAGTTCGCTCTCCACCTCCACCTCGTAGGACACCTGCTCCACCAGCAGCAGTTTCTCGAACTTGTAGAGGCGCGATTCGCCTTCCACCCAGGTGGTCTTGCCGGTGGGGATCCGCAGCAGGATGACGGCCATGGCAGGGTGTCCTCCGCTCAGACCACGCGGCCGGCCTGGAGGTCGTAGGTCACCGAGACCTGCCCTTCCAGCCGCTGCGTTTCGTCGGTCTTGTGGTAGATCCAGCGGATCTTGGTGGCGCTCACCTCCAGGTTCTCCTCGGCTTCGTCGTCGCCGATGGTGAAGCTGTACTTGGTGATGAGCGGGTTGTAGAGCTGCATGGTCATGAAGCGCACCTGCATGGGGCCGAGGTAGTCGCGCTTCGGCGCCCCGGCCGGCAGGTTGCCGATGAACTGGCCGCCGATGCCGCGCAGGAAATAGAGTTCCCACGGATAGGTGCTCACCCGCGTGGTCAGCACCCAGCGGGTCAGGCTGGCGGAGGAGATGTCCGCCCGGCGCTTGATCTTCACGGTCTCGATGCGCGGGGCATGGACGGTGCGGCGGCCGTCGCCGGGTTCCTCCGCCTCAACCTCCGATTCCCACTCCACCGTCTCGACCAGGATCATCCGGTGATAGTCGGTGAGTTCGCACTCCCCTTCCACCCAGGGAGTCTCCTCGGGACCGCCGGTGACGGACTTCACCACGTCCTTCAGCAGCTTTTCGGTAAAGTCGCGGCGGCGCGGGATCATGAGGACGATCTGAGCCAACGCAGGGGCTCCTTCCAACGGATGATCAGATACCCATTTACCCCGCCCGGATGCGCCCGGCAACCCGATAGTCGAAACTCCGGCAGGGGGAGTAAGGGTAAGTCGAACCGTTGAGTTTCCAAAAGACAGATACGACTTTGTATCGTATCGTGAGCCCATATGGGGACCGTTGGGGAAACGGTTTACTGGTATGCAATCGGCTCCGCGCCGGGTCGCGGACGGTATTGGCTTCTGGGGGGTAGTGACGAAAGTGGCCAGTGGCAGCCTGTCGCTTTTCGGCCTGCGGTTCAGCTACAAGATCACTGCGACGATATTGGTGCTGGTCATCTTTGCGTCCGCCGTGATCGCCGTTCTGGCCTGGCACAAGTATAAGTCGATCCTCGACGCCCTGGTGGTGTCGCGTCTGGAGGTGACCGCCGGCCACCTGCAGAACGGCATCCAGGCGCCGTTGCGGCTCGGCCTGTCGCTGTCCGACGTGCGCACCATGCAGGAGCAGATCGACCGCACCCTCGGCCAGGACCGCATGATCACCGCCATCCACGTGTTCGAGACGGCGCCCGAGCGGCGCATGGTCTACGGCGCCGGCCACGGCGCGGCGGGCGAGGGCGCGGTGCCGCAGCCCTGGGCCGATGCGGTGGCAGCCGGCTCCGGCGGCCGCTTCTGGCGCTCCACCGCCGAGGGTGGGCAGGTGCTGGGGGTGACCCTGGTGGACCGGCTGGAGCAGCCGGTGGGCGGCATCGCCGTGGTCTACAGCACGGCCTATGTCGATACCCGCATCGCCGCCATGACCACGTCCCTGACCGACTACGTCATCATCGCCTCCGGCGCTGCCGCCGGGCTCGGCTTCCTGGCGGTGCAGATCCTGTTCCGGCCGGTGAGCAAGCGGCTGAAGTGGCTGGCCCGGTTTGCCGGCAGCAGCGGCGATGCCGAAGCCGCCGGCCCCCGCCCGGCCGGCACCGGCGATGCCCTCAGCGCCGCCATGGAGCAGGAGTACGGCCGCTTCGATGCCGCCGTGCGGGAGGCGGAAACCGCCCTCGGCGACCTTGAAACCCTGGTGCAGACGACGGACGCGCGGAGTCGGGCTTCATGAGTGCGAAACCCAGCGAAGACATGGATTTCGGCCACGTCCGCCGCCGCATCATCCTGGTCAGCGGCGCCATGGTGGTCATTGCCGCGCTGACGGTGCTGCTGCTGACCCTGCGGGCCTTTGAGCGTGACCTGCTGCCGGAAGTGGATGCCAAGACCCAGGCGGTGGCGACGGCGCTGTCGTCGACCTTCCAGCAGGCGCTCGACCTCGGCATTCCGCTCGACCAGCTGATCGGCGTCGACCTGGTGCTGGACGAGGTGCTGGCCGGCAACCCGGAAATCGGCTACCTGGCCGTCACCACCCTGGACGGCACCGCGGTGTTCCTGCGCGGCCCCAACGCGGCCGACGTGAAGCCGACCATGGGCCTTGCCGGCGTCGACGGCGCCCGCGAGCGCAGCGTCATGCTGCAGAGCAACGGCGAGGCGGTGGGCCGCCTGCGGGTCGGCATGGCGAAGGATTTCGTCCGCCGCAGCATGACCGACATCATCCTCGACCTGGCGGTGGTGCTGATGGTGTCGCTGCTGGCGACCTTCGAGCTGCTGATGTTCTTCATCAACCGCTCGCTCAGCGGCCCGCTGACCCTGGCCATGCGCACCATGCGGCGCGGCGCGCGGGGGGATTTCAGCCACATCACCGGCATCCGCTCCGGCGACGAGGTGGGGACGCTGATCACCACCATCGACGCCCGCGTCACGGCACTGAACGAACGCTTCCGCGATGTCATGGCGCGGGTGGGGCAGGGCGCGGCGGCCGGCGGCGCGGCGGTGAGCGCCGCCATGGACCGGCTGCGCACCTATTCCTTCGCCGAGGACGACCGGCCGAAGCCGTTCCAGATGCAGGTGCTGACCGACGTGCGCATGCCGCTGCTGCTGTACGTGCTGGCCGGCGAGATGTCGCGGTCGTTCTTCCCGAACTTCGTGAAGGACCTCTACACCCCCATCCCCGGCCTCAGCTACGAGGCGGTGCTCGGCCTGCCCATTTCCGCCTTCATGTTCTTCATGGCCTCGGCGACGCCGGTCTCGGGCGGCTGGGCCGACCGCATCGGCGGCCGGCGGCTGTTCCTGCTCAGCCTGATCCCGACCCTGGTCGGGCTGCTGGGCACCGGTTTTGCGCAGACCTTCGGCCAGCTGATCACCTTCTGGTCGCTCAATGCCATCGGCTATGCCATGGCCACCATCGCCTGCCAGAGCCGCATCGCCGAAATGACCACCGGCGAGAACCGCGCCCAGGGCATGGCGGTGTTCGTGACGGCCATCATGGTTGCGGCCATCTGCGGCACCTCCTTCGGCGGCGTCATCGCCGACCGTATCGGCTTCCGCGCCACCTTCATCGTCTCGGCCGCCATGGTGCTGCTGTCGGGGCTGATCGTCGCCTATGTCTTCGTGCCCAAGCAGACCAAGGAACAGGTGGCGCGGGTGCCGCTGATGCAGGCCCTGAAGCGGGTGTCGACCAACTTCCGCTTCGGCGTGCTGATGGTGCTGGGGGCGGTGCCGGCCAAGCTGATCCTCACCGGCTTCCTGTTCTACATGATCCCGCTCTACCTGGCGGAACTGGGCAACAACCAGTCGTCCATCGGCCGCCAGATGATGGTCTACTTCGCCATCATGATCATCATGAGCCCGCTGTTCGCCAGGCTTGCCGACCAGCGCGGCTGGCGCGGCGGGCTGGTGGTGCTGGGCGGCGTGGTGGCCGGCATCGGCGCCGCCGCCATCCCGTTCCTGGGCGGCGGCGAGCTGGGCGTGCTGCTGGCGGTCATCACCCTCGGCCTCGGCCATGCCCTCGGCACCGCGCCGCTGATCGCCATGATCCCGGAAGTCTGCGCTGAGGAAGTGAAGGAACTGGGCCAGACGGCGCTGCTCGGCATCCTGCGCGTGGTGGAGCGCGTGGGCAGCGTGCTCGGCCCGCTGGCGGCGGCCTCCCTCGCCACCCTCTACGGCTACGAGACGGCGGCGCAGATCATCGGCGCCATCGTGGCCGGTTCCGCCGTGCTGCTGTGGCTGCTGCTGTTGCTCGGCCGCGCGTCCGCCAGCAAGACCCCCGTCGTCGACGAGGCCTGAGAAGATGACCGCGATGCTTCGTACTTCCCGTCGTCTGCCGGCGACGCTCGCCCTGGCCGTCTGCCTGCTGGCGGCGGCCGCCACCCTGCTGGGTGCAGCCCCGCGCGCCGCCGCCGCCCAGGAAACGGCCGCCCGCACCAGTCCCTACCGCATCGCCATGATCGTGTTCCGTGGGTGCGAGGATGCCTGCCGCGGCTTCCAGGACTTCCTGGCCAGCCGCAAGGTGCCGGTGGACCTGACCATCTACGACGCCGCCACCGAGGCCGCCCGCATCCCCGGCTTCGTCGCCGAGATCAAGCAGCAGCGGCCCGATCTGGTGGTGACCTGGGGCTCGACCACGGCGCTGACCACCTTCGGCACCTACGACGCCGCCGATCCGGCCAAGCACATCACCGACATCCCCGGCGTGTTCATGATCGTGTCGCAGCCGGTGGAGGCCAAGCTGGTGCCGTCCATGGACTCGTCGGGCCGCAACATCACCGGCACCAACTATCTGGTGCCGGAAAGCGTGCAGCTGGAAGCGGCCCGCACCTACCTGGAGTTCGACCGCGTCGGCATCATCTACACGCCCACCGAAAACAACTCGGTCATCAACATGAACCGGGTGGTGGAGGAAGGGCAGAAGATGGGGGTGGAGGTGGTGTCGCGCGCCGTCGCCCTCAACGCCGAGGGCAAGCCCGACGCCGAGAGCATCCCCGGCCTCGTGCGCGAACTGGCGGCGGCGCAAGTGGACCTGATCTACCAGGGCGCCGACACCTTCCTGAACATCAACCGCCAGACCCTCACCGGCGAGGCCGTCTCCCACGGGCTGCCGGTGTTCGCTGCCGGCGAGGCGCCGGTGCGCGACGGCAAGGCGCTGATGGGTGTGGTCAACCAGTACTACGTCGTCGGCCAGCTGACCGCGCTGAAGGCCGAACAGGTGCTGAAGGGCACGCCGCCCGCCGACATCCCCATCGAGGCGCCGCGCCGCTTTTCCTTCCTTGTAAACCTGCCGGTCGCCAAGACGCTCGGCATCTATCCCCCGATGAAGCTGATCCGGTTTGCGGAATTCATCCGCTGACCGGGCGCTTCACCAGTCAGGAGACCGCCATGACTTCCGTACTCGAAGCCGCCGCCACCGTCCCCGCCGAGACCCAGGGGCCACAGGCGGATGCCCTGGCGGGGCTGACCTTCCGGCGCGCCTCCGAGGCTGATGTCGATGCCCTGCGCGATCTCTATGCCCAGCTGATCCCCGACGAGCGGCCCGCCCCCGAGGCCATGCGGGCGACGCTGAAGGAGATCAACGCCAACCCGCGCAGCGGCATGGTGGTGGTGGGCGAAATCGACGGCCGCGTCGTCGCCACCTGCCAGCTGGTCATCTACTGCAACCTCATCCGCACCCCGCGGGTGAAGGCGCAGGTCGATTCGGTGGTGGTCGACGCCGCCTACCGCGGCCGCGGCATCGGCAAGAGCATGATGGGCTGGTGCCTCGCCAAGCTGCGGGAACGCAACTGCGCCCGCATCATCGTCGCCACCGCCTATACCCGCGAGGTGGCGCACAAGCTCTACAGCCGCCTCGGCTTCGTGCAGTCGGGCTACAGCTTCGTGCTGGACGGCGCCCCCATCGACGGCGCCGGCAGCGCCGACCAGGACATCTGACGCCGCCCGACCGAGGGTCGGCTCAGGACGCCCCGGCGCCTCAGGTGCCGGGGCTTTTTGCTGCCCTGGTGCAGGAGCGGGCGGGCGTGCTATAAAGACGTCGACAATGGTGTCGACAATCCGCGGCGGACCTTCAAGCCATGGCACGCGCACCCGCCGCGCCGGCGGCTTCCGACGGCGACCGGCCCGAGGACATGACCGAGGACGCCGTCCGCCGCCATGTGGCGGAGGCGATCATCGACCGCCGCCTGCCCCCCGGCACCAAGCTGGTGGAACAGAACCTGGCGCAGATCTTCGGCGTCAGCCGGGCGCGGGTCCGTGCCGCGCTCGCCCGCCTCGCCCACGAGAAGATGGTGACGCTGGAGCCCAACCGCGGCGCCCGCGTCAGCACGCCGTCGGTGGAGGAAGCGCGGCAGGTGTTCGAGGCGCGGCGGCTGATCGAGGACGGCATCGTCCGCGCCGCCGCCGCCCGCATCGACGCCGCCGGGCTGGAGCGGCTGCGCGCCCATGTGGCGGCCGAACACGCCGCCCGCGACCGCCGCGACCGCCAGGCCATGATCCGGCTGTCGGGCGAGTATCACCTGCTGGTGGCGGAGATGGCCGGCAACGCCGTGCTGCTCGACTTCCTGCGCGAACTGGTGTCGCGGTCGTCGCTGGTGATCGCCGTCTACGAACGCCCCGGCAGCGCCGACTGCGCCGACCACAGCCACAGCGACCTCATCGACTGCCTTGCCGCCGGCGACGGCGCGCGGGCGGCCGCCGTCATGGCCGCCCACATGGATGACATCACCCGCAGCCTCGACCTTTCCGCCCATCGGGAGGACGGCATCGACCTGCGGCGGGTGTTCGCCGACGTGGCGCGGGGGGCGGCGTGAGCCCTGCACCGCGGCTGGAGGCCGCCACCGCCGGGGAGGCCCTGCTCGCCCGCTGCGATGCCCTCGCCGCCCTGACCGAGGAGCCCGGCCGCCTCACCCGCACCTACCTGACGCCGCGCCATGCCGAGGCCAACGCCCTGGTGGCGGAGTGGATGACCGCCGCCGGCATGGCGGTGCGGGTCGATCCGCTCGGCAACCTGATCGGCCGCTACGAGGGCGCGCGGCCGGGGGCGCCGGCGGTGGTCATCGGCAGTCACCTGGATACGGTGCGCGATGCCGGCCGCTATGACGGCATGCTGGGCGTCGTCACTGGCATCGCCGTGGTGGAGGCGCTGCACCGCGCCGGCCGTCGCCTGCCGGTGGCGGTGGAGGTGACGGGCTTCGGCGACGAGGAAGGGGTGCGCTTCGGCGCCACCCTGATCGGCAGCCGGGCGCTGGCCGGCACGCTGGATGCCGCCGTGCTCGACACCCCCGACCGCGACGGCATCCCCCTGCGCGATGCTCTGGCCGCCTTCGGCTGCGACCCTGCCCGCTGGCAGCAGGCGGCGCGGCGGCCGGAGGAGCTGCGCGCCTATCTCGAAGTCCATATCGAACAGGGGCCGGAGCTGGAGCGCCTGGGCCTGCCGGTGGGGGTGGTGACCGCCATCGCCGGCGCCACCCGCCGCGCCGTCACCCTGACCGGCATGGCCGGTCATGCCGGCACCGTGCCCATGGACGGCCGCCGCGACGCCCTGGCCGGGGCGGCGGAGGCAGTGCTGGCGGTGGAGGCGGTCGGCCGCGACCATGGCGTCGTCGCCACCGTCGGCCGCATCGAGGCGCTGCCGGGGGCGGTGAACGTCATCCCCGGCGCCGCCCGCTTCACCATCGACCTGCGCGCCGCCGACGATGCCGCCCGCGCCGCCGCCCTGGCCGATCTGGACGACACCCTCGCCGCCGTCGCCGCCCGCCGTGGGCTCGGGCTGGCGCAGGAGCCGCTGCACGAGAACGCCGCCACCCCCTGCGATCCGGCGCTGATGGCGGCCTTCGCCGCCGCCGTCGCCCGCGCCGGCCTGCCGGTCCACCGGCTGATGAGCGGCGCCGGCCACGATGCCATGGCCATGGCGGCGGTGACACCCGTCGCCATGCTGTTCGTGCGCTGCGCCGGCGGCATCTCCCACAATCCCGCCGAGAGCATCACCGCCGCCGATGCCGGCACGGCCGCCGCCGTGCTGCTCGATACCCTTCTGCAGCTTGCCGAGGACACCCCCGGATGACCGACTTCGCCGCCCTCCGTTCCGCCGTCGACGGCCTGCACGCCGATCAGGTGCGCTTCCTGGCCGAGCTGGTGAAGGTGCCGTCCGACAACCCGCCGGGAGACTGCGGCCCCCACGCCGCCCGCGCCGCCGAGCTGCTGGAAGACCTGGGCTTCACGGTAGAGCGCCACCCGGTGCCGGCTGATCTGGTGGCCGCCAACGGCATGATCTCGGCGGTCAACCTGATCGTCCGCAAGCGCTTCGGCGACGGGCCGGTGGTGGCGCTCAACGCCCACGGCGACGTGGTGGCCCCCGGCGACGGCTGGAGCCACGATCCCTACGGCGCCGAGGTGGTGGACGGGGTGATGTACGGCCGCGGCGTCGCCGTCTCCAAGTCCGACTTCGCGACCTACGCCTTCGCCCTCAAGGCGCTGGAGCAGGCCGGCGCCGCCCTGCGCGGCACGGTCGAGCTGCACCTGACCTATGACGAGGAAGCCGGCGGCGCCATCGGCCCCAAGTGGCTGCTCGACAGCGGTCTCAGCCGCCCCGACTTCGCCGTTTCGGCGGGGTTCTCCTATCAGGTGGTGACCCATCACAACGGCTGCCTGCACCTGGAGGTGACCGTCGCCGGCCGTTCCGCCCACGCCGCCCGGCCGGATACCGGCCACGACGCGCTGGAGGCCGCCACCCGCCTGCTCACCGCCCTCTACGCCATGCGCGGCCGGCTGGCGGAGCGGCGCTCGGCGGTGACCGGCATCGAGTCGCCGACTCTGGTGGTGGGGCTGATCGAGGGCGGCATCAACACCAACGTGGTGCCCGACCGCATCACCTTCCGCCTCGACCGCCGCATGATCCCGGAAGAAAACCCGGCGGCGGTGGAAGCGGAGATCATCGCCGTGCTGGACGAGGCGGCGCGCGCCCTGCCGGGCATCACCGTCACCACCCGCCGCATCATGCTGGCCGAGCCCTTCGGCCCGGTTGAGGGCGCCGACCGTCTGGCTGCGGCGTTCAGCACGGCGGCGGAAACGGCCTTCGGCGAGCCGGTGCCGACGGTGGGCATCCCGCTCTACACCGATGCCCGCCACTACGCCGCTGCCGGCATCCCGACCGTGCTGTACGGCGCCGGCCCGCGCTCCATGCTCGACGCCAACGCCCACCGCGCCGACGAGAAGCTGGTGCTGGAAGACCTGCGCAAGGCAACGGCGGCGGTGGCGGCGGCGCTGGCGGCGCTGCTAGGGTAGTATGTTTGCCCTCGCCGGGCGGCGCCCCTAAGCCTCCACGACGGCGGGGGCGGGGAACCGCTCGCGCCAGTGGCGGGCGATATCGAGGCGGCGGGTGATCCATACCCGGTCGTGGGACTGCACGTGGTCGAGGAACCGCCGCAGCCCGGCCAGCCGCCCCGGCCGCCCGGCAAGGCGGCAGTGCAGGCCGACGGACATCATCTTCGGCCGCTCCGCCCCTTCCTCGTACAGCACGTCGAAAGCATCGCGCAGGTAGGTATAGAAGTCCTCGCCGGTGCCGAGCCCGTGCAGGGTGGCGAACTTCATGTCGTTGTTGTCGAGCGTGTAGGGCACGATGAGCTGCGGCGTGCCGGCCACCATCTCCCAATAGGGCAGGTCGTCGGCGTAGCTGTCGGCGTCGTAGAGGAAGCCGCCGTACTCCGCCACCAGCCGACGGGTGTTGGGGCCGACGCGGCCGGTGTACCAGCCGAGCGGGCGGGAGCCGGTGACGCGGGTGTGGATCTCGACGGCGCGGCGGATGTGCTCGCGCTCCACTTCCTCGGGCACGGTCTGGTAGTCGATCCAGCGCAGGCCGTGGCTGGCGATCTCGTGGCCGGCCTCCACCATGGCGGCGGCGGCGTCGGGGTGGCGGTCCAGGGCCATGGCGACGGCGTAGACGGTGATGGGGATGCCGTGGCGCTCGAACAGCCGCATCAGCCGCCAGAAGCCGGCGCGGCTGCCGTATTCGTACATGCTTTCCACCTGCATGTTGCGCTGGCCGACCAGCGGCGGCAGGCCCGGCACTTCCTGCAGGTAGGCTTCGGCGGCGGGGTCGCCGTGCAGGATGCAGGCCTCGCCGCCTTCCTCGTAGTTGAGCACGATCTGCAGCGCCACGCGGGCATCGCCGGGCCAGCCGGCGTGCGGCACGTCGCGGCCGTAGCCGATCAGGTCGCGGGGGTAGGGCGGCAGGGCGGCGGCGGGAGGGGTCATCGCGCGGCTCCTTGGGCGGCGGCGGGAGAGGACAGCCAGCGGCCGAGCAGGGCCCGTTCCTCCGGCTGCATGTCGGTGACGTTGCCGAGCGGCATGGCCTCGCCGGTGACCGCCTGCTCGATCACCGGGCCGGACCACTGGCGCAGGTCGGCCAGGGTTTCCAGGCGGATGCCCTTCGGCGCCTCGTCGAAGCCGTCGAAGCTGGGGGCGGCGGCGTGGCAGGCGGTGCAACGCTGCTCGACGATGCGCAGCACCACCGGGCCGAGGGTGTCGGCGGCGTCCGCGTCCGCCCCCGCCCCACCGGCGGCGACGGCCGGCGTCGGGGCAAGGGAGCGACTGGCCGCCGTCGCCACCATCACCGCCACCATGGCGGCGGCGGCGGCCGGCGGCATCCAGCCGCGCATGCGGCCGCCGTGGCGCAGCACGAAGGCATGGCGCACCAGCGCGCCCACCGCCCCCACCCCCAGCAGCACCGCCCAGGAATAGGGGTGGCCATAGAGCGCCGGGTAGTGGTTGGAGATCATCAGGAACAGCACCGGCAGCGTGAAATAGGTGTTGTGGACGCTGCGCTGCTTGCCCTTGAGGCCGAGCACCGGGTCGGGCGTCTCGCCCCGGCGCATGGCGTCCACCATGCGGCGCTGGTTGGGGATGATGACGAAGAACACGTTGCCGACCATGATGGTGCCGAGCGTCGCGCCGACGTGCAGGAATGCGGCGCGGCCGGCCAGCACCTGCGTCAGTCCCCAGGTCAGCAGGGTGACGAACACCACCACCCCCACCGCCAGCCAGCGGTCGTCGCGTCCGAGCGGGCTGCGGCACATCAGGTCATAGACGATCCAGCCGCCGGCCAGGGCGCCGAGCCCCACCGCCACCGCCCCCGCATGACCGAGGCCGCTGCCCGGCGGCAGCATGATCGCCGGCCCGGACAGGTAATAGACGATGGCCAGCAGCGCCATGCCCGACATCCAGGTGGAATAGGCCTCCCACTTGAACCAGTGCAGGTGCGCCGGCAGGTCGGGCGGCGCCACCTTGTACTTCTTCGCGTGGTAGAACCCGCCGCCGTGGACCATCCAGATCTCGCCGTGCAGCCGCTTGCGGTCGGGGTCGTCGGCGGTGGGCTCCAGGCTGTTGTCCTGCCAGACGAAGTAGAACGACGATCCGATCCAGGCGATGCCGACGATCAGGTGTATCCAGCGGCCGATCAGGTTCAGCCAGTCGAGCAGGGCGAGGTCCATGGTGGGGCGTCAGCTTCCGCGATAGGTGGAGAGCGACCACGGCGACAGCAGCAGCGGGACGTGGTAGTGGGCTTCCGGGTTGGCGATGCCGAAGCGCAGCGGCACGCGGTCCAGGAAGGGCGGCGCCGTGGTGGCATGGCCGCTGCGGGCGAAGTAGACGCCGCACTCGAACACCCATTCATAGGTGCCGGCCAGCAGGTCGGGCCCGGCCAGGGCAGGGGCGTCGAGCCGGCCGTCGTCGTTGGTGACGAAGCGGCCGAGCAGGGTGCGGTCCTCCCCCTCCAGCCGGTAGAGCGCCAGCGGCAGGCCGGCGGCGGGGCAGCCGGCGGCGGTGTCCAGCACATGGGTGGTCAGGCGGCCGGTGGGCGCGTGCTGCACCAGCCCGAGCAGCCGCAGCCAGGCGATCTTCCCCACCTCCGCCAGCGCCCGCGCCAGTTCGTCCTGGCGGGAGTTGCCGATGCGGCTTTCGAAGCCGGCCAGGATGCGCGCCTTGTCGGCACCGCGCACGGCCATGATGAAGGGGAAGCCGAAGCGCATGCCATAGGCGGTGTTGAGGTCGGTGAAACGGTCCATCTCCTCCGCCGTCAGGCTGTCGAGCCCGGCCGAGGCCTGTTCGGAGGTGGAGGCGGCGGTCAGTTCGCCGGCCAGGGCGGCGCGGCCGGCCAGGTCGGGGTGGGCGCGCAGCAGGGCCAGCTGTTCGTCCTCGCCGGCCGCTTCCACCGCGCCCATCATCATCTCGTGCATTTCGCCGACGCTGGCGAAGGGGCGGGCGCGGGCGACCCGTTCCGCCACCCACGGCGAATGCTCGAACACACCGCCGAAGGTGGCGACGAAGGTGGCTTCGTCCTGCGCCGCCACGGCGTCGAGGGTCAGTTTCTCCATCAGGACGTCTCTCCCGTTTTCAGAAGGTCGGCCGCCACCGCAATGGCGATCTCCGCCGGACGCTTGCCGCCGATGCCGGGCAGGCCGACCGGGCAGGCCACCGCCGCCACCCGGTCCGGCGGCAGCCCCGCCGCCAGCAGACGCTTGCGGAAGCGGGCCCATTTGGTGGCCGAGCCGATGAGGCCGAGCGGCCCCAGGTCGTCGCGCCGCAGCAGGGCGGCGAGGATCTCGAAATCGCGGTCGTGGCTGTGGGTCATGACCAGGGCGCGGGCGCCGGCCGGCAGGGTCGCCGCCTCCGCCGCCGGGTCGTCGGTGCGGCGGATGACGGCGCGGGCGGCGGGCGGGAAGACGTCGGGGCGTTCGTCCACCCAGATCACCCGCACGGCTGTCCCCTCCAGCACCCGCACCAGCGCCGCCGCCACATGGCCGGCGCCGAACAGGGCGACGGTGACGGCGGGGGCGGCGAAGGGCTCGAACAGCAGGGTGGCGCCGCCGCCGCAGCACTGGTTGCGGTCGGCGCCGAGCAGCACCTTCTCCACCACCGGCGCCGTGGCGCCTTCGGCCAGCAGGCGGCGGGCGGTGGCCTGGGCCTCGCTTTCCAGTTCGCCGCCGCCGATGGAGCCGCAGAAGGCATCCGCCGTCACCACCATCTTGGCGCCGGCCTCGCGCGGGGTGGAGCCGACGGTTTCAATGACGGTCACCAGCACATGCGGCTCCGCCCGGCCGTCCAGGTCGGTGAGCGCGAGGCGCCAGTCATCGGGGAGGGGCGGGGTGGTCATGGCTGCCTCGCCGCCTCCACCGCCATCAGGATGCGTTCGGGCGTCGCCGGGGCGGGCAGGTCGGGCACGCGGCCGGGCGGGGCGAGGCTCACCACCGCATCGCGCAGGGCCAGCCAGACGCTGATCGCCAGCATGAACGGCGGCTCGCCTACCGCCTTGGAGCGGAAGATGCTCGCTTCCTCGTTGGGCGCGTCGGCCAGCAGCTCCACCCGGAAGTCGGGCGGCACGTCGCGGGCGGTGGGGATCTTGTAGGTGCTGGGGGCGTGGGTGCGCAGGCGGCCGTCGCCGTCCCACACCAGCTCCTCCATGGTCAGCCAGCCGAGCCCCTGGATGAAGGCGCCCTCGATCTGTCCCTTGTCGATGGCCGGGTTCAGCGAGGCGCCGACGTCGTGCAGGATGTCGGTGCGCAGCGGCTGCCACTCGCCGGTGAGGGTGTCGACGGCCACCTCGCTCACCGCCACGCCGTGGGCGAAGTAGAAGAACGGGCGGCCGGTGTTGGTGGTGCGGTCGAAGTGGATCTTGGGTGTGCGGTAGAAGCCGGTGGACGACAGCGACACCCGCCCGACATGGCAGGCCTCCGCCAGTTCGGCGAAGCTGAGCACCCGGTTGCCGGCCCGCACCCGGCCGTCGGCGAAGATCACCTCGTCCGCCGTGGTGCCGAACAGGGTGGCGGCATGCTCGGCCATGCGGGCGCGGATGGTCTCCGCCGCCGCCTTGGCCGCCATGCCGTTGAGGTCGGTGCCCGACGAGGCGGCGGTGGGGGAGGTGTTGGGCACCTTGCCGGTGGTGGTGGCGGTCGGCTTGATGCGGGCGAGATCGACGCCGAACACTTCCGCCACCACCTGCGCCACCTTCACGAACAGGCCCTGGCCCATTTCCGTGCCGCCGTGGTTCAGGCTGATGGAGCCGTCCGTATACACATGGACGAGGGCGCCGGCCTGGTTCATCTCCGGCTTGTTGAACGACACCCCGAACTTCACCGGCGACAGGGCAAGGCCGCGCCGCACCACCGGGTTGGCGGCGTTGGCGGCGTCGATCTCCGCCCGGCGGCGGGCGTAGTCGCTGGAGGTCAGCACCGCCTCCACCATGGCCGGCAGGCGGAAATGCTCGACGGTCTGGTGGTAGGGGGTGAGGTCGCGGCCGCCGGGGCCGTAGAAGTTGCGCCGCCGCACCTCCAGCGGATCGAGCGCCAGGGCGCGGGCGATGTGGTCCATCATCGCTTCCGCCGCCATCATCCCTTGCGGCCCGCCGAAGCCGCGGAAGGCGGTGTTGGACTGGGTGTTGGTCTTGCAGTAGAGGCCGGTGAGGCGGACGTGGGGATAGAAATAGGCGTTGTCGGCATGGCTGAGCGCCCGGCTCACCACGCCCGGCGACAGGTCGACGGACCAGCCGCAATCGGCCGCCAGCCGCATGTCCACCGCCAGCACCCGCCCGTCGGCATCGACGCCCACGTCCCACTGCAGCAGGAAGGGGTGGCGCTTGCCGGTCACTTCCATGTCGGTGTCGCGGTCGAGGCGCAGCTTGCACGGCCGGCCGGTGACGCGGGCGGCGACGGCGGCGATGCCGGCGACGATGGTGGCCTGGCTTTCCTTGCCGCCGAAGCCGCCGCCCATGCGGCGCACCTCCACCGTCACCGCGTTCATGTCGACGGCCAGCAGGCGGGCGACCATGTGCTGCACCTCGGTCGGGTGCTGGGTGCCGGAGTGGACCAGCATGTCGCGGTCCTCCTGCGGGATGGCCAGCGCCGCCTGGGTCTCCAGATAGAAATGATCCTGACCGCCGACCATCACCTCGCCGCGCAGGCGGTGGGGGGCGGCGTCCAGGTGGGGGGCGGGGTCGCCGCGCCGGAACACGGTGGCGGGCAGCAGCACATGGTCGCGCGCCGCCGCCGCGCGCACATCAAGCACCGCCGGCAGCGGCTCCGCCGTCAGCGTCACCAGGGCGGCGGCGCGGCGGGCGGTCTCCAGATCGCGGGCGGCGACGGCGGCGACCGGGTGGCCGACGTACTCCACCACGCCGTCGGCCAGCAGCGGCTCGCCGGGGATGATGGCGCCGATGTCGTTGCGGCCCGGAATGTCGGCGGCGGTGATCACCGCCTCCACCCCCGGCAGCGCCAGGGCGGCGGCGGCATCCAGGCCGGTCAGGCGGGCGTGCGGCCAGCGGCTGGTGACCAGGGCGAGGTGCAGGCAGCCGCGCGGCTCCGGCATGTCGTCGATGTAGCGTGCCTCGCCGGTGGTGTGCTTGAGGGCGCTGTCGTGGGCGACGGGGGCATGGACGCCGCCGCGCCGGGCGGCGGGCCGGGAGGTGTCGACGGTCATGGCGCCTCCAGCAGGAAGCGGTCGAGCAGGTTGGCGGCGACCCGCCGGCGATAGTCGGCGCTGCCGCGGAAATCGCTGAGCGGATTGATGTCGTCGGCCACCGCCCGGCGGGCGGCGGCGATGGCCTCCGGCCCCCAGGGCGCGCCGGTGAGTGCGGCCTCCGCCCCCCGTGCCCGCAGCGGCCGCGCCGCCACCCCGCCGTAGGCGAGGCGGGCGGCGGCGACGCGCCCGTGCTCCACCCGCACGGCGAAGGCGGCCGACAGGGTGGAGATGTCCTGGTCCACCCGCTTGGCGATCTTGTAGCAGGCGAGGCGGGTGCCGGCGGCGGGGCGCGGGATGCGGATGGCGGTGATGAGATCGTCGGCGGCCAGCACGGTGGTGCGGTAGCCGGTGACGAACTCCTCCGCCACCACGCTGCGGCGGCCGCGCCGGCTGGTCAGTTCGATCTCCGCCCCCAGCGCCAGCAGCGGCGGCAGGGTATCGCCGATGGGGGAGGCGGTGCCGAGGTTGCCGCCGAGCGTGCCCATGTTGCGCACCTGGGCGGCGCCGATGCGGCGGATCAGATCGGCGAAGGCGGGCGCCACCTCGGCCACGGCCGGCAGCGCCTCGGCATAGGTCAGCCCGGCGCCGAGCACCACGGCCTCGGCCTGCCGCTCCAGCCGCCGCAGTTCCGCCACCCGGCCGAGGAACAGGATGTCGCCCGGCACCTCCAGCCGCTTGGTGATGCGCAGGCCCTGGTCGGTGCCGCCGGCCCACACCCAGGCGTCGGGATGCTCGGCCCGCAGGGCGAGCGCCTCGTCCAGCGTCCGCGGCGCCAGGAAGCGGCCCTGGCCGGCGCGGTAGGCGAGCGGGTCGGCGCTGTCGGCGTCCAGCCGGGCGGCAAGGCTTGCGTCCTGGTCTGCGGCAGCCACCTGTACCTGGGGCAGGCTGCGCGCCGCCTCGACGATGGGGCGATAGCCGGTGCAGCGGCACAGGTTGCCGGCGATGGCGTCCAGGATGGCGGTGTCGTCGCGCTCCGGCCGCTGCGCCAGCGCCGCCAGCGCCATGGCGAAGCCGGGGGAGCAATAGCCGCATTGGGTGGCATGAGCGTCCGCCAGGGCGGTCTGCGCCGGGTGCGGGGTGCCGTCGGCGGCGGCCAGTCCCTCGGCGGTGACGACGGCGCGGCCGTCCACCTGCGGCAGCAGCACCAGGCAGGCATTGACCGCCCGCCAGTCGAGCCCGTCGCCGCGCGGGGTGCCGAGGAGGACGGTGCAGGCGCCGCAATCGCCCTCGGCGCAGCCTTCCTTGGTGGCGGTGAGGCCTTGCGCCCGCAGCCACTGCAGCAGGGTGTGGTGCGGCGGCACGTCGGCCACGGCCAGCGGGCGGCCGTTGAGGGCGAAGCGCAGGGTGTCTCTCATCCGGCCTCCCGCGGCGGTGGTCGGCCTCTGCGGGCCGTGGTCGCCATTATTGCAGACATTGGACGGAAAAATCGTCGACAATTTTTATCCTGATGGTTAAAAATCGTGCATGGCTCGCAAATGAGCAAGAGATGAGCATGACCCGGTGGGAGGCCGGGCATGCCCACCCGGGCGCCAACGCACGCGCCGCCGCTTCGCCTTCTGGGAGATCCCCCGTCATGACCTTCATGCTGTTGCGCAAGACGCTCGCCGCCGCCGGCGTTGCCGCCCTCGCCCTGGCCGCGGCCGGTGCCGCCCAGGCCAAGGATCTGGTGCCGGTCAAGTTCACGCTCGACTGGAAGTTCGAAGGCCCCGCCGCCGGCTTCCTGCTGGCGAAGGAGCGCGGCTATTTCGAGGCCGAGGGGCTGAACGTCACCATCGACTCGGGCAACGGCAGCTCGGGCGCCGTCACCCGCGTGGCGTCGGGCGCCTACGACATCGCCATGGCCGACATCAACTCGATGATCGAGTTCAACGCCAGCAACCCCGGCCAGGCCATGAAGGCCATGTTCGTCATCTACAACGCGCCGCCGTTCGCCCTGTTCACCCTGAAGAAGAGCGGCATCGACAGCCCGGAGAAGATGGTCGGCCGCAAGCTCGGCGCCCCGGTGTTCGACGCCCCGCGCAAGCTGTTCCCGGCCTTCGCCCAGGCCGCCGGCATCGACAAGGAGCAGGTCACCTGGGAAAGCATGGACCCGCCGCTGCGCGAACCCATGCTGCTGCGCGGTGACGTCGACGGCATTTCCGGCTTCTACTTCACCAGCCTGCTCAACCTGCGCGGACTGGGCGTGAAGGCCGAAGACCTGAACATCTGGACCTACCGCGACCAGGGCCTGGATTTCTACGGCAACGGCCTGATCGCCTCGCCCAAGCTGATGGCGGAGAACCCGCAGGCCATCACCGGCTTCCTGCGCGCGGTGGTGAAGGGCTGGCGCGACGTCATCGCCGACCCCGAGGCCGGCATCGCCGCCGTCAAGGCCGCCGACCCGCTGATCGACCCGGCGCTGGAGATGGACCGCCTGCGCATGGCCATCGACAACAACGTGCTGACCGACGAGGTCAAGGCCAACGGCATGGGCGGCATCGACGAAGCGCGCATGGAAAAGGCCATCGAGCAGGTGACCTACGCCTTCGGCATCGCCGCCAAGCCGGCCGTCGCCGACGTGTTCACCGCCGAGTTCCTGCCGCCGCAGGCCGAGCGCATGCTGCAGTGACCGCCGCCGGCCGCCGCCTCTGCCCGTGCCGAACAGGCGGGCGGCAGCGGCGGCCGGTGCCTGCCCCTCCGGCCCGAGGATGAGCCCCATGTCCGCCGGCTTCGTCGAACTGGACCGGGTGCGCCTGCGCTATCGCGACGGCGACGACCTGGCCCTCGAACAGACCACCATGTCCATCCGCGAGGGCGAATTCGTCGCCGTCGTCGGCCCGAGCGGCTGCGGCAAGTCGTCGCTCATGAAGCTGGTCACCGGCCTGATGCCGCCGACCGAAGGCAACATCATCGTCGACGGGCACGAGGTGACGGGCCCCATCTCCATCGTCGGCATGGCGTTCCAGGCGAGCACCCTGCTGCCGTGGCGGACGACGCTGGAAAACGTCATGCTGCCGCTGGAGATCGTCCAGCCCCACCGCAGCCGCCTGCGCCGCCACCGGGCGGAATACGAAGCCCGCGCCCGCGCCCTGCTGGCCGAGGTCGGCCTGACCGGGTTCGAGGACAAGCACCCGTGGGAACTGTCCGGCGGCATGCAGCAGCGCGCCAACCTGTGCCGGGCGCTGATCCACGAGCCGCGCCTGCTGATGCTGGACGAGCCGTTCGGCGCCCTGGATGCGTTCACCCGGGAAGAGCTGTGGGACACCCTGCAGGCGCTGTGGATGGAGCACCGCTTCACCGTCATCCTGGTCACCCACGACCTGCGCGAGGCGGCGTATCTGGCCGACACCATCTACGTCATGAGCAAGCGGCCGGGGCGCATCCTGGTGCGGCGGGAGAACGACATCGCCCGCCCGCGCACCCAGGACACCAGTTTCACGCCGCCGTTCGTGGAGCTTGTCCACGAGCTGCGCGACCAGATCCGCACCGTGAGGGCCACCTGATGGATACCGCCGCCCGCACCCCCGCCGCCGATCCCGCTCCCGCCCCCGCCCCGGCCAATGAGGTCGCCGCCGCGCCGCCGCCGCCGGTACGCCGGCCGAAGCCGCTGCTGCACCGGGTCGCCCGCCATCGCGGCACCCAGAAGGCGGCACCCTGGCTCACCACCATCGGCCTGTTCCTGCTGTGGGAAGCGGCCGTGCGCGGCTTCGCCATCCCCGAATACGTGCTGCCGGCGCCGTCGGTCAGCCTGGCGGCGGTGTGGGAGTTCCGCGACGCCATCTGGATGCACGCGGTGCAGACGCTCTACACCACCCTGGTCGGCTTCGCCATGGCGGTGGCCTTCGGCGTGGTGCTGGGGGCGCTGGTGGGGTCGTC
Organism: Caenispirillum bisanense; assembly: GCF_039523075.1. Lineage (NCBI taxonomy): Bacteria > Pseudomonadati > Pseudomonadota > Alphaproteobacteria > Rhodospirillales > Novispirillaceae > Caenispirillum > Caenispirillum bisanense. Next base: position 19,817 of record NZ_BAAAEP010000020.1, on the reverse strand, counting down.
GAAGACGGTCTACGACGCCCTCAACCCGCTGCTCATCGGCTTCAACAGCGTGCCCAAGGTGGCGGTGGTGCCGATCCTGGTCATGTGGTTCGGCATCGGCACCGTGCCGGCCATCCTGACCGCCTTCCTGATCTCCTTCTTCCCCATCGTCGTCAACGTGGCAACCGGCCTCGCCACCCTGGAGCCGGAGCTGCGCGACGTGCTGCGCTCGCTCGGCGCCACCCGCCGCGACATCCTGCTGAAGGTCGGCTTCCCGCGGGCGCTGCCCTACTTCTTTGCCTCGCTGAAGATCGCCATCACGCTCGCCTTCGTCGGCTCGGTGCTGTCGGAGACGGTGGCGTCGAACAAGGGCGTCGGCTACCTGATGATGGCCGCCAGCTCCAAGTTCAACATGCCGCTGGTGTTCGCCGGCCTGCTGGTGATCGCCGTCATGGGCATCGTCATGTACGAGGTGTTCAACCGCATCGAGCGGCGCAGCACCAAGTGGGCCATGCGCGGCGGCCACAACGGCTGAGGCGGTGGCGGCCCTTGCCGTCGCCCGCCGCTCCGTCGCAGACTGGAGGCCACCCGCGACCGCCGCCGACGGAGCCGCCGTGACCGCACTGCCGCCGCCCCTCCACCGCCAGGCCGTCAGCCGCGAGGCCGCGCCGGCCGCCGCCGTGGCCGAGCTGCGGGCGCAGCTGGCGGCGGTGGCCGACCCGGCCCTGGTGGCGGTGTTCGTCCCCTCGCGCCTGGACCGCGCCGCCC